>NZ_JBBCBO010000002.1:273781-385232 GCF_037203865.1 Variovorax sp. CCNWLW186
GGCACCTACACGTACACGCCGGGCACGAACTTCAACGGCACCGACAGCTTCACTGTCGTTGTCAGCGACGGCAACGGTGGCACGACCACGAGCACCGTGGAAGTGACGATCAATCCGGTCAACGATGCGCCTGTGTTCGTCGGTGGAGACAACAATCCGACCGGCAGCTATTCGTTCTCGTACGACGAAAACAGCACGGAAGCAGACGTCCTGGGCGTTGTGAGAGCAACCGACGTGGACGGCCCGTCGACCACCTACGCCATCACGGCCGGCAACGAAAACGGGTGGTATGCGATCGACGCCGATGGCCGCATTACCCTGACTGCGACGGGTGTGAGTGCGCAGGCCAACAACTATGAAGCCGGCCCCAACGTCCACACGCTCACCGTGCGGGCCACCGACGGCGGCGGCGGCGCGACGGACATCACTGTCAACCTCGCGGAGCAGGACCTCAATGAAGCGCCCACGGTGAGCGCGACATCGGCAGGGCCTGTCTACGAGGATGCCTTGCCTGGCGGTATCTACGAGGGCTCCGACCACTCCGCCGTGACGCAGGGGACACTCTCGTTCGCCGATGGCGACTCGGGCACCGTGGCCTCCGATCTTGTCGTGTCGCTCGGTGGCCCGGCCGGCATCACCGCCCAGGGGCAACCCGTGACATGGAACTGGGATGCCGCCTCGAGCACGCTGACCGGCACCGCGGTGATCGGCGGGGTTGTGACCTCGATCATGACGGTGCAGGTGGGCTCCGTGAGCGAAACGAGCCCGGGCAATTTTGCAGCGACGTATACGGCTACTTTGACAGGCCCCATGGACCACCCGGCAGGTGGAACGGACGCGCTGTCCCTCGCCTTCACGGCCACCGTCGGCGACGGCGTGAACAACAGTGCGCCGGCGACCTTCAATGTCGGTGTGCAAGACGACGCGCCGGTGCTCGGCGACGGTCAGATCTCCGTGAACGTCGAGCCGCTCCAGACGAACCTGATGGTGGTGCTGGACCTGTCGGGCAGCATGGCCATGGAGGCCCCCACCCGGCTCCAGCGTGCCAAGGAGGCCATCCAGAAGCTGATCCAAGGCTATGACGACTACGGCGACGTGATGGTCAAGCTGGTGACCTTCAGCACGAGCGGCCAGGCCTATGAGAACTGGATGGACGCGGGGACGGCGATCTCGACCATCAATGCACTAT
Organism: Variovorax sp. CCNWLW186; assembly: GCF_037203865.1. Lineage (NCBI taxonomy): Bacteria > Pseudomonadati > Pseudomonadota > Betaproteobacteria > Burkholderiales > Comamonadaceae > Variovorax > Variovorax sp. CCNWLW186. The sequence continues at coordinate 274,971 of NZ_JBBCBO010000002.1, forward strand.
CCTCCGGTGGAACGACCAACTATTGGTCCGCGCTGCAGGCTGCCATGAGTGCCACCGGCTACGACTCCACTGGCAAGCTGGTTGGGCCTGATGTTCAGAATGTCTCGTACTTCTTCACCGACGGCGAACCCAACGCCGGTGCAGGCATCACGCCCGACCGGGAAGCGACATGGACTGCGTTCCTGGCCGGCAGGGACATCGATTCGTACGCGGTCGGCATCGGCAACAGCCTCAATGCGGGACACGCGGCGCAGGTCAATCCGATTGCCTACGACGGCAGCACGGATCCGGATGGCACCGACAAGGACGGCCTGATCATCAGCGACACCAGCGAGCTGGACGATGTGCTCCAAGGCACGATCAGTCCACCGGCCGTGGGCAACCTGCTGACCGGCGGCCTCGGAGAGGGCCAAGGATTCGGAGGGGATGGCGGCTATGTCTCCACGTTGACAATCGACGGCGACGTCTATGCCTACGACACCGCCACCGGCCAGCTCATCGTGACGCCGGATGGAAGCGCCCCCGACTACGTCTTCGATGCGATTGCGAAAACGCTGACGGTGACCACAGAGGCAGGCGGGACGCTGTCCGTGGAGCTCGAGACAGGCGAATTCAACTACCAGGCGCTGCCGGCCAACTACACGGAAACCATCACCTATCAGGTCACGGACCGGGATGGCGATGTGAGCAACGTTGCGACCCAGACGCTGAACGTCACATTCGGCAATGCTGCGCCACCCTCCACTTTCAGTTTCATGGCCGCCGACTCGCTGGGGCTGCAGGCTGTGGATGGCCTCGAAGCGCAGGAGGACGCGAGCCAAATGGACTACGCCGCGTGGAAGGCGAATCTGCTGAGTTCGGGCGACAGTTCCGGGTCGTCCTTCGATGGACTGCTCAACGCCGCTTTCCTCTCGACGCATACGGCGACGGGCGTGCACACGGTGACCGGCGCAGGATCGTTCAGCGCAGATTCGCCGACCTTCGTTCCGCCGGTGGCGACTGCGCTCGACGACGAGCTGCACCACGCTGCGGCAATGTACGCCTAGCAGCTGACCAAGTGGCGCGGCGCTGCTCCGCAGAGCCGCTTGCCGCCAAGGGCGGATGCCACCTCGCCGAGCAACCGCTCGGCAGGTGGCAGCGAGGCTGCTTGGTGGATGGCGATGAAAGTCGAGGGGCTCACCCGTTCTCTGCAGGTCATTCGTCCGGTTTTCTTTTTTTCTCTTCTCATTCCATGCTTCCTTTTCTCATAGGCGCTCGGCGCAAGCGTGCGACTGCTCCCGCGGCGGTCGGAGCCTGCTTGCTGGCGCTGTCGGGCGTGGTACAGGCGCAGGTCATGCCAGGCTCACCCGGACATCCGCAGGTTCCAGCCGACGCGGTGCAATCCATGCGATTGAGTCTGCCCCAGGCCATGCGGGCAGCGGTCGAATGGCATCCCAGTGTCCGGACCACCGCGCAGCAGATCCTGCAGGCGGCCGAAGGCATCGAAACCGCGCGTGCGGGCTATTACCCTCAATTGCGCGGCGGCATCAACTCGCAACTGAGTAATCGGAACATCGGCTCCTATGAGAGCCGCCGGTTGAATACGATCGAACTGTCCGTGTCTCAAATGCTCTACGACTTCGGCAAAGTCGCAAGCGCGGTGCAACAGGCAGAGGCTTCGGTGGCTGCCACCAAGGCGCAATCCCTGCTGTCCGCGGATGATGTGGCGCGCGAGACCGCCTTCTCGTGGATCGAGATCCACCGGCAGAAGGAACTGGCTCAGATCGCGCGCGAACAAATCCATGGTGTTCAGGCACTGGCCGATCTGGTGCTGGAGCGCGGCCGGATGGGCGCGAGTTCGCGCTCGGATGTGGTCCAGGCCCAATCCCGCGTAGAGGCGGCCCGTGCCCAGCAGCTGACTGCGGATGCGCAGCTCGCCCGGTGGCGCGTGAATCTGATGCACCTCACGGGCTCTCGCTCGCAGGTCGACATCACCGATGCGCCTCCGGCCGCCCTCGACGCGGCTTGCCGAGCGGGCACGGACACGCAACAGATCAATCCACCCGCTGTGCAGCTTGCCGACGCCCAGCGCGAGATCGCCAAGGCGGACCTTCGCGCTGCCGAGGCGCAGCTCCTGCCCACGCTGTCGCTGGAGGGTTCGGCGGGCCGGGGCCTGGATGCCCGCTCACGCCTGCCGGGCGAGAACGGCCTGAACACCACCGTGGGATTGAACTTCTCCGCGCCGCTGTACGAAGGCGGCGGCAACCAGGCGCGCAAGCGCGCCGCTGCACACGCGCTGAGCGCGGCAGATGCGGCGCGGGCCCAGGCAGAGCTGGCGGCGCGTCAGTCGCTCGAGGATGCGCTCGCCCAATCGCAGGGCCAGGTCCAGCGTTTGCCCGTGTTGGCGGCCCGGGCCGACAGCATCCGTTCGACCCGCGATCTGTACAAGCAACAGTACCTGCAGCTGGGAACACGCTCGCTCCTTGATCTGCTCAATGCCGAGCAGGAGTACCACGCCGTGCGTTTCGAGCAAGTAGAAAGCGCGCACGAGCTGCAGCGCCTCTCGGTGCAATGCCTCTATCAGACGGGGCGGTTGCGCGCGGCGTTCGGCATCGACGATCTGAGCGCCAGCGTGGCCGGGAGCGTGCGATGAGTGCCAACGTCTCGCCGACCCGGAACAACGAGGCAGTGGAGGCCTCACCGGCAGCGGCTGCACGTGGACGCTCCGGCGTCGCGCAGGGTTGGATGGACGCGGTGCTGACCGTGGCCGCTCACTACCAGCTCGATGCGTCGCGCGAACGCATCCGCGTCGCGGCGGACTGGGACAGCAGCCTGACGCTGCAAGAGAGCGTGCGCCGGATGGCGCAGCAGGCCGGCCTCGCACTGCGCGACATGGCGCCTCGCCTGGATGCACTCAGTCCCTGGCGTCTCCCCGTGGTCGTTCAGCTCGATGGCGATCAGGTGGCCGTGGTCACGGCCATCACGGCCGAGGGGCTGCGTCTGGCCTTCTGCGGAGATCAGGGGGCGGAGAGTACGCGCACCATCGAAGAGCTTCAGCCTCATGTGCAGGCAATGGCCGTGCTTCGCCCATTGCAGTCGGCACCGGATTCGCGCGTGGACGGCTATATCAAGCCGGTCGAGCGCCACTGGCTGCGCCGCATCGTGCTCGCCGACCTGCGGCCCTTCGCGCACATTCTGATCGCGTCGTTCATCACGAACCTGATGGCCCTGGGGGGTGTGCTGTTCTCCATGCAGGTCTATGACCGCGTGGTGCCAGCCCAGTCGACGCCGACGCTCTGGGTACTGTTCGGCGGCGTCCTGCTGTCACTGCTCTTCGCATCGATGATGCGCGGTGCGCGTATGCACATCACCGATGCGCTTGGAAAGCGCGCCGACCTGCGGATCTCGGACCGCGTCTTCGGGCACGCATTGCGCGTGCGCAACACGGCGCGCCCTCGCGCGACCGGCACCTTCATCTCGCAGATCAGAGAGCTGGAACCTGTGCGCGAAATGCTCACCTCCACGACCGTCACGGCGGCGGCGGACCTGCCGTTCTTTCTGCTGTTCAGCGTGGTGTTCTGGTTCATCGCCGGTCCGCTGGTTCTGGTGCCATTGGCGGCGTTCGTGCTGCTGCTGCTTCCCAGCCTGCTGGCACAGCGCCGGTTGCGGGAGCTCGCACAGGCCAGCATGCGCGAGTCGTCGCTGCGCAGTGCCATGCTGGTCGAGGCGGTGCAGGGCATCGAGGACATCAAGGTGCTCCAGGCGGAACCCCGGTTCCAGAACCAATGGAATCACTACAACGCCGTCAACGCCGAATCGGGCCTGAAGCTGCGCGCGCTGCTCAACGGCCTGAACAACTGGCTGCAAACGGTCCAGGGGGGGGCGTTCGCCGTCGTGATCTTCTTCGGTGCCCCGATGGTGATTGCCGGCGAGATGAGCACGGGCGTGCTGGTGGCCGCCTCGATCCTGGTGAGCCGCATGCTCGCACCGCTGGCGGGCGTGACCCAGGTGCTCAATCGGTGGCAGCAGGCCCGGGTTGCAAGCCAGGGCCTGGACCAGCTGATGCAATTGCCGGTCGACCATGCGCCCGACAGCACGCGCATCCATCGTCCCTCTCTGCAAGGCGACTACGAGCTCCGGGAGGCCGCGTTCACCCATGATGGCCGAACGCCGGTGCTCAGCGTGAAGACGCTGAACATCCGCGCGGGAGAGCGCATCGCCATACTCGGACGCAACGGCGCGGGCAAGTCCACGCTGCTGCAGGCGCTGTCGGGGTTGCTCGAGCCCGCAGCCGGCACGGTGCTGCTGGATCGCGTGGCCCTGGCGCATATCGATCCTGCCGACGTGCGGCGGGACGTTGCCCTCCTGACGCAGAACGCCCGGCTCTTTCACGGCACGCTTCGGGAAAATCTCACGCTGGGCGCGCCGCATGCCACTGACGCCCAACTGATCGCTGCGTTGCGCGCCGTGGGCGCATGGGCCTTCGTGTGTCAGCTTGCTGCGGGCATGGATCATCCAGTGCAAGAGGGAGGCCTGAGCCTCTCCGGCGGTCAGCGGCAGAGTCTGCTTCTCGCACGCCTGATGCTGCGAGAGCCGCGCGTGCTGCTGCTCGACGAGCCGACTGCCACGCTGGACGAAGTGTCGGAACGCGAGGTCATCGCGACACTGCGTTCCATGGCGCCCGGTCGAACGCTCGTCGTGGCGACCCACCGCCCGGCCGTGCTCGATGCAGTCGACCGTGTCATCGTGGTCGATCGCGGCACCGTCGTGATGGACGGCAGGCGCGACGACGTGCTGGCGCAACTGCGCAAAGGTGCATCCGCGAGTTCTCCGGACGCAGCTGCGAAGCCGGAATTGCCACGGGTCATCCATCGCGTGCAGGTGCAGGGCCAGGCCACGCGCACGCAGGACGAACAATCTGGGAGAAATGCATCATGAACGCAGGTCTGAAGATCAGGCCTCACCCGGCTGCAGATGCGATGCGCCGAACAGCGGGCGTTGCGAACCTGGACGACTACGATGAAGTTCGCGCCAGCAAGTCCGGTCGAATCGTGTGGTTGGCAGCGGTGTTCCTGGCGGCGTTCTTCGCCTGGGCCTGGTACTTCCAGATCGACGAAGTATCCAGCGGCACAGGCAAGGTGATTCCCAGCTCGCGCGAACAGCGCATCCAGTCCCTCGAAGGCGGCATCCTGACCGAACTGCGCGTGCGTGAAGGTCAGATCGTCGAGAAGGGCGAGGTGCTCGCCCAGCTCGATCCAACCCGCGGCGAGTCGAACGTGGAAGAGTCCGCGGCGCGATATCGCGCGGCGCTCGCCAGCAGTGCGCGCCTGCGCGCGGAAGTCAATGGGCAGGGGGAGCTCAACTTTCCGGCTGAGCTCAAGGATTGGCCGCAGCTGACCTCCTCGGAGGCGGCCCTGTTCCGTTCGCGGCGTGCGGGCCTCGCCGAGACCGTGGGCGGCTTGAGCCAAGCGTTGGGGCTGGTGCGCCGCGAGCTGGAGATCACCCGCTCTCTGGTCGCCAGCGGGGCCGCCAGCAATGTCGAGTTGATCCGCTTGCAGCGCCAGGGTGCCGAACTCGAGCTCAAGATTGCGGAAGCGCGCTCCAGCTATATGGTGCGCAGCCGCGAGGAACTGGCCAAGGCGGATGCCGAGGTCAAGTCGCTGTCTTCCGTGGTGCGTGGGCGGGCGGACATGCTGGATCGACTGACGCTGCAGTCGCCCGTGCGTGGCGTGGTCAAGAGCCTGGACGTCACCACGATCGGTGGCGTGGTGCCGCCCAACGGTTCGTTGTTGACGCTGGTACCGCTCGATGACCAATTGCTGGTGGAAGTGCGCATCTCGCCACGCGACATCGCGTTCATTCATCCCGGCCAGAACGCACTGGTGAAGATCACCGCATACGACTACTCAATCTACGGTGGCCTGGACGGCAAGGTCGTGAACATCGCCCCGGACACCCTGCGTGACGAGGTCAAGCCCGAAGTCGTTTACTACCCCGTGCTGGTGCGCACCGATTCGGATGCGCTGGTCAGCAAGAACGGCAAGCGCTTTCCCATTGTGCCGGGGATGGTCGCCACGGCCGACATCCGGACCGGCCAGAAAACCGTCTGGGACTACCTGACCAAACCACTGAACCGCGCGCGAGAAGCGCTGCGTGAGCGTTGATCCATTCCTGCAACCACCCTGAAATATGAGGAGCCTTTCCATGCATTCTTTCCGAATCAACCCCGTGTCCGGCCTCGTGCTGAGCCTCGCGCTGATCGCAGGAGCGCTTCCTGCTGCTGCACGGGACAATCCGGTCGATCCGGTCAGCAACCCAAACAAGCTTGAATACCGCGACGTCGATGCGCGGCGCCCCGATTTCCGTGAACCCTTCTTGCGCGATGGTGTGGTCACGCAGCCGGCGGCATTCCGGCAGATCACTGTAGGCGTGGCAGCGGCCCAGGTGCAAAGCCTTTTGGGGCAACCGCTGCGTGATTCGCAGGGGCCGCGTGGTCCGGAATGGGACTACAACTTCAAGTTCCGCCTGCCCGAATCCAGCAACTACCTCGTGTGCCAATACAAGGTCGTGTTCGACGAAGGAAAGAAAACCGTGCGGGAGACCGTCTGGCGCCGGAAGCAGTGCCTGGATCTCGTGTCCAAAGCGACGGCCAAGTAACTCACCGGCAGCCCTCAGTCGGTTGGGTGCGGGTGTTTGCAACCGACCTGCATGCTCCTGTTGATAGGAGCAGTCCCGGGGAATACCTCGGGACACGCGGGCCGGCTGCGACATTCCGTCGACCCTGGAGGCGGAAGGTCGTGAGTCTGTCGCGACAACACCGTCGCATTGCTGTTTGCATGTCGGCCCCGAAGGAGAACACCATTCAGGACGCTCGTTACATCGAGAACGAGACGATTCAGCGTCTCGTGGGCATCTGCGGGCATCGCTCCGTCGTTGGGCCCTCCGCTGCAGGGACATTCGGACCCAGCCCGATACAGGCAGCGACTTGGGGTGACTATCACTTCGCGTTGAATGGCAGCAATCTCGTTCTCGTGAAAGGCGAGCGACTTCACCTGCACCCGCGGCAGTTCGCCGTCGCCTTTACATTTTTCTGCAACTTGGAGCAGGCCGTTTCCCAGGAATTTCTCCTGAATTCCTATTGGAAAAGTTCTCGAGCCTCCGATCCTTCACGCGCGCTTTCCACGTGCGTGTCGCAAATCCGTACGCATCTGAGCCTCGACCGCAAGAACGAATTCAAGCTGCTTCGACTCTCCGGCCGCAATTACAAGCTGACGGCACAACCACTGAGTTGGTGTTGAGCTGTAGGTTTGGCCGCCATCGTCGACGAGCCGTTCCAATGCACCCCCAGAGCCTATTCGGATTGCCGCGCGGGCCTTGGCACCTCGATTCGCGCCACCCACAGTCCGCTCGCAACGATCAGCGCACCGCCACCCAGCGTCCATGCATCGGGCGTGGCTTGCCAGAATGCCCAGTCCAGCACAAGCGCCCAGGCGAGGGCGCTGTATTCGAAGGGAGCGATGGCGGCGGCCTGGCCGTGGCGGAAGGCTTCAGCGATGGCCATCTGGCCCAGAAAGCCGCTGATGGCCAAACCCGCCAGCACCCACGTGTGCTGGGGCTGCATCGGCACCCACTGCGGCGCCGATAGCAGGCAACCACCCACAGCCATGCCGGCGGTGGTCCAGAAGACCAGCGCGGCGCTCGATTCGGTGCGGCTGATGAGTCGGCCCAGCATGTTCGACAGCGCGTAGCACACTGCGGCCGCCAGGATCGCCAGAGCGCCCACCGAGAGGAAGGCCCCCTGCTCGGGCCGCAGCGCGATCACGACACCGACGAAGCCCAGCCCGATGGCGACCCAGTGCCGCGGCAGGACTGGCTCGCCCAGCATCGGCACGGCGATGAGCACCATCAGCAGCGGAGCGATGAAAGTAAGGGTGTAGGCCTCTGCCAAGCCCAAGGACTTCAGGCCATGGACGAAGAGCACAAGCATCGTCATGTTCAGCCCGGTGCGCAGCAGGTGCAGGCGCCAACGCAGCCGACGGTTGAAAACGCCTGCTGCCTCGCGCCGCCACGCGATGTACAGGCACACCAGCGGTAGCGCCGTGAGGCCGCGCAGTGCCATCACTTGCACGGGCGGGTAGTGCCCGGCCAGGTTCTTGAGCAGCGCGTCCATGCAGGCGAAGAAGGCGCAGGCCAACAACATTGCGGTGATGCCGCGCAGAGTTCCGCTCGAGGGCATGCTCAGCGTCACCGGCGAGAGCGGGCACTCGCGCAATCCGCGCATCGCCCGTGCAGCGTCAGATCGTGGCGCTGCACCAGAAAACCCTTGGGCGCCAGGTCTTCCATGCGTCCGGGGCAGCCGTGAATCGGAAACACGCGCCCGCAATCGCCACAGTGGAAGTGATGGTGATGGTGGCCGGGCTCGCCATGATCGGACTCGCACAGCGCCTCGTAGCGCGTGGCCTGGCCCGGCAGATCGACGCCCACGATTTCACCGTCCTCCAGCAGGCTCTTCAGTTGCCGATAGACCGTTGAAAGGCTCAGGCGAGGGACCGAGCGCTGCGCAAGCTCGCAGATCTCCTGCGGGGTAAGAGACCGCCGGCTGACGGACAGCGCGGTCAATACCGCATCGCGTTGGCGTGTATGACGTTCCACGCGCCGATGGTAATCGCAAATGAGAATGGATTTGCAATTAGCGGGTTCGTCGCTATGATCCACGCTTTTCCGCCATGCGCATTTCTCGTTTTCTTCTCTGGCTGGTTCTTGCGGTCGCGTTCATCAACGCGGGCGCGGGCACGCCGCATGGTGCGGAAACGGGGGGCGGACATCAGGCTTCGGCGTCCGGGCATTTCCAGCATCTCCACAGCGCGGATGGCGGAAGCGAAGACGACGGCAACGAAGGTGGCGAGGCGCCCTGCCATTGCAGCGGGTGCATGGCGCACGCCCACCAGGTGCTGCTGGCTTCCAGGCCTGAGCTGCCGGCCAGCCCACCGCCTGCACGTCTCCAGCGCCAACGCCAGGCGCCGGCGCACGTCATTGCAGCCCCCGTGTATCGGGGCGCCTCGCCTCGGGGCCCGCCACAGAGCGTCTGAGGCCGCCGCGCAAGCAGCGCGGCCCACCTGAGTTCGTTGCAGACGCTGGCCGCGCGCCAGCGTGGCTGCTGCCTGACGTCTTCTTTCCTCCTTTCATGAACTCACCATCTCTGGGGTGCCGTGCACCCATGGCCTTCGCATTCGCCCTTGCGACGCCCTTGCTCGCTTCAGCGCAGACGCAAGCGCCGGCCGGCACGCTGAACGAAGTGCGCGTGACCGCCGAAGGCGACCGCGTCGGCCTTCAAGGCAAGCGCACGCAAGTCACCACCGACAGCACCGGCCTGCCCGCGGGCGTGACGGTCATCACGCCCGAAGAGCTCGGCACGCTCAACGTCGGGCGGGACATCTCGAACATCTTTCGCCGCGTACCCGGCGTGGTCGCCAACAACATCGACCAGGGCGACACGGGCAACGGCTTTCGCATGCGCGGCTTCGCCACCCAGGGAACGCACGGCGCGGACACCGCCGTGTATGTGGACGGCGTGCCCCAGAACATGCCGTCCAGCCAGGCCGGCGCCGGCCATGGCCCCGCCTTCCTGGAGTGGCTGACGCCCGACATGATCGGTCGCATCGACGTGATCAAGGGACCGGTCTCGGCGTTGTACGGGGACCAGAACCGCGCCGGCGCGGTGGGCATCACGACGCAAACGGTTCCCGCCTCGTCGAGCGTCGGAATCTCGCTCGAAAGCTACGGCGGGCGCCGCGGGTCGCTGGTGCTGTCCAACCGCTTCAACGACGTGCAGTCGCTCTTCATTGCCGATGCCTATCGCACGGACAGCTACCGGCGCGATGGCCGCATCGAGCGGGACAACCTGTTCTGGAAGCTCTCGACCCAGCTGGGCGATGGCCTGTACAGCCTGCGCGTGAACCACTACCGCTCCGAGTCGAGAGCGCCCGGCTACCTGCTGCTGCCCGATCTGCAGCGCGGCACTGTGGACCCCCGATCGACCCAATTCAACCTGCCGGGCTTCGGCAGCGGCGAACGCACGGCACTGGTCTTCAATCGCGCACCAGCCAGCGGCGAGGCAGGCTGGTACGCCACGGCCTATGGCGAGACTTTCGAACGGGTGCGCGGCACCTCGACAAGCAGCGTTCTGCAAACAGTGGGCGAGGACGACCGCCACTTCTACGGCGGGCGGCTGGCGCAGAACTTCGTCTTCGGCGATGCGGCCTCGCTTTTCGTGGGAGGCGAACTGCGGCGCGACAAGGGCGATGCGCTGCGCCGCGTCTGGCGCAATGGCGTGCCGACGGCCAGCTACATCAACAACCAGGAGCTGGATCTGCTGACCTATGGTTTGTTTGCCCAAGGGCAGTACAAGCTCGCGCAGAACTTCAAGCTGCTCGGCGGCGTGCGGCGCGACTGGCTCGACTACGACATCGGAAACCGCAAACTGCCCGCCGCCTCCACCGACTACACCAGTGCCGTGACGACACCGAAGATCGGTGCGGTGTGGAGCGTGACGCCGAAGCTCGACATCTTCGCCAACATTGCCGAGGGCTTTCGATCGCCCGCCGCGGAGCAGATCAGCGGCAGCGGCGCGACCGGGCCGTTGGGCGCGCGCGGCGGCGCGGTGTTCGACGTGGCGCCTTCGAAGGTCAAGTCCCACGACCTGGGCTTCACGGTGTCGCCCACCGCATCGTGGAGCGCTTCGGGCGTGGTCTATCACACGCTCAACCAAGATGAAATCGTCGCGCAGGCGGATGGCTCGTTCAAGTCTGTGGGTGAGACCACGCGCAAGGGCTTCGAGCTCGAATCGCGGCTGCGGATCGACAGCGCATGGTCGGTCTACGGCAGCTACGGCCGCGTGCTCGAGGCGCGCGTCAACAACCCGCTGCCCAACACCGGCGAGCGGTTGTCGGTGCCGCGGCACCAGGTCAAGCTGGGAGCGGAGTACCGCCAACGCCTGGGCGAAGGCCGGCTCACCGTGAATGCCGACGCCTATCTGACCTCCGGCAATCCGTACTACGAAGGCACGCCGCAGACCCAGCTGCGAACCATGCCGACCTATACGCGCTACGACCTCAAGGCAACCTACGACTGGCAGCAGTTTCAGTTCTCGGTCTTCGCGATCTTTCAGCCGCGGCGGTTTGCGAGCGACATCGCCTACGGCACCGCGGCCGGCTTGCTGGTGTCGCCGCAGCCGCGCACGCAGGTCGGCGCGTCCATGCGGTACTTTTTCTGAGGCGCCGCATGGATCACGAAGTGCTCTCGGCGCGAGGGCTGGTCGTCACCTTGGGCGGGCGCCGCGCAATCGACGGACTCGACTTGAGCGTGCCGGCCGGCAGCGTCTACGCGCTGCTCGGCGGCAACGGGGCGGGCAAGACAACCACGCTGAACGCACTGCTGGGTTTCGTGGCGCCGTCGGCCGGAAGCGTCCAGGTCGCCGGGGTCGATCCGCTCCGCAACGCTGCTGCGGCGCGGCGCCATCTGGCCTACCTGCCCGAGAACGTGGCGCTGTATCCGTACCTGAGCGGCATCGAGAACCTTCAGTACTTCTGTGCGCTGGGTGGCGTGCCGCTGGCCGATGCGGCCGCACGTGCCCTGCTGGACCAGGCCGGTCTGCAAGCGGCGTCGCACACAGCGCGTGTCGCGACTTACTCGAAGGGCATGCGGCAAAAGGTCGGCCTTGCCATTGCGCATGCCAAACATGCAAAGGCGATGCTGCTCGACGAGCCCACCTCGGGCCTCGACCCTGGTGCCGCGAACGACTTTGCACAGCGCGTGCGCGCCGCTGCCGACGCCGGCATGGCCGTGCTGATGGCCACGCACGACCTGTTCAACGCCAAGCAGGTTGCGGACTGCATCGGAATCATGAAGGAAGGGCGTCTCGTCGCGCAGTTCGATACGCACACCGTCAGCCACGACGAGCTGGAGCGCGCCTATCTGGCTCACACGCGCGCGGCGCCCTTGGAGTCGGTCGCATGATGGCCGCCGCCGTGCTGCGAAAGGAACTGCGCGCGCTCGTTCGCGACGGGCGTTTTGTTGTGCTTGCCGTCTCGATGTCGCTGCTGCTGGCCAGCCTGCTGTTCGCTTCGGCCCAGCAGCAGCGGCGGCTTGCGCACGAGAAGGCGCAGGTCAGTGAACTGGTGCGCCAGCAGTGGGATTCGCAGGGCGACAAGCACCCGCATCGTGGCGCGCATTTCGGCCTCTACGCCTTCCGCCCCGACTCGCCGCTGGCCGTGGTCGATCCCGGTCTCGGCCCTTACCTGGGCCAGGCGCTCTGGCTCGAACCGCATCGGCGCAACATGACGCGCTTCCGTCCGGCGGCCGACGAGCCGCCGTCGGTGCGCTTCGGGTTTTTCACTCCGGCCTTCGTGCTGCAGGCGCTGCTGCCGTTGCTGATCGTCGCCCTGGCTTTCAACGCCGTCAGCCTGGAACGGGAAAGCGGAACCTTGCGCATGCTGCACAGCGCCGGCTTGCCGGGCCGCACGCTGCTGGCAGGAAAGTTCCTGGCGCTGCTCGCGGTGGTCTCGCTGGTTCCGCTGGCCGCAGTGGGGGCGGGTCTTGCGTTGGTGACGGCAGGCGCATCGCCTGGCGCGGACACCGTATGGCGCGCGGCCGTTCTGGCGGGCACCTTCTTGATCTACTGCGGTGTCTTTGCAGCCTTGGCGCTGGCGGTGTCAGCCATGGTGGCGAGCAGCCGGCGCGCGCTGTTCGTCTTGCTGGGCCTGTGGATCGCCTTCGTCTTCGTCGTGCCGCGCCTGGGTGCCGCGAGCGCGCAGGCCGCTGCACCGCTGCCGACGGCCGAGCGCTTCTGGGGCGACATCCAGCGCGACTACGCCGAAGGCCTGCCGGGCGATGGCGCGCTGGCCGTGCGCAACGAACGTTTCGATGCGGAGCTTCTGCGCCAGCACAACGTGCGTCGCCTGGAAGACCTACCCTTCGGCGCCTATGCGCTGCGCCGGATGGAGCGCGACGCCTACGCCGACCGCGTGCATGCGATCCACTTCGGTCGCCTCTGGGATCGCTACGCAATGCAGGAGAGCGTTGCGCGCATTGCCTCGGCACTCAGCCCGACGACGGCCATGCGTGCGATCTCGATGAAGCTCTCGGGCACCGACCTCGCGCATCAGCGCCACTTCGAGGAAGCGGCCGAGCAGTACCGCCGCCGCGCGAACATCAAGATCGACCAGTGGGACATGGACAACACCCGCGGGCTGACTTCGTTCGACGACAAGTACGCCGGCGACGCGCTGTGGCGGTCGGTCGATGCGTTTCACTACACGCCGCCCAACATCGCTTTCACATTGCGCGCAGCGTTGCCCGACCTCGGCTTGCTGCTCGCCTGGGCGATGGCGGCCTGCGGCTTGCTGGTGCTTGCCGTGCGGAGGCTGCGGCCATGATGAACCTCATCTTGCGTGCGGAATGGCGGCGCTTCGTTCGCCAGCGCACGCATCTCTGGGTGTCGGGTGTTTTCGCCGCGCTGCTGTGCGTGAGTGCGCTCTGGTCAGGGCTTGCCGCCAGGGAATTGCGGCTCCTGAATGCGCAGGAGATGGCCACGTGGGAACAGGCGCGAACACAGGCGCGCGAGGCGGCAGCCAAAACGAGCGCCGCCGCGCCGAGGGGTGACGCCAAGGCAATGATGGCCGCATTCCAGTTCGCCCGGCTCAACGCGCCGCCCGCGCATCTGCCTGCGCTCGGCGGCCTTGCCCTTGGAACCGGAGCATTCGAGTTGCTGAGCCCGACGATGCGCGTCACGGCCGAGAGCCGGCATACCGACGCCCGCAAGAGCGACCGGATCTCGAACCCGCTGCTCGAAGACCTGGGCCCGCCTGATTTCGCGACGCTGGTCGCGCTGCTGCTGCCGCTCGCCATCCTGGGGCTTTGCTACGGACTGGTGCAGGAGGACCGGGAGCAGGGCCGGTGGCGGCTCGTGGTTGCGCAATGCGCGCGACCCTGGAGGGTGTTCGCGATCGCGCTCTGCATTCGCGCGGCGGCGGCCTGGTCACTGGCCGCCGGTGCGTCGCTGCTGGCGTTTGCGCTGGACCCGGGCTCGACCTGGCACGCCGCGGTGGTCTGGCTGGCGACACTGGGCGCGTTCACCGTCTGCTGGACCGCATTGGCCGGGCTGTTCTGCTTGCTGCCGGTGTCGTCCGGCGCTGCCGCGCTCGGCATGCTCGGTGCGTGGCTGCTGGCCACGTTCGTCGTACCCGCGGCCTTGGCGGGCATTGCCGACAGTGAGGCGCCGATGCCATCGCGGTTGACGGCCGTTGCCGAACTGCGCGCGGCCCAGCAGGACGCCGAAGTGCATATGGAGGAGCACCTGGCCGCCTGGTACGCCGCTCACCCGGCTGACCGGCCGGCCGGGCGCAGCACCCATACCTGGCCGGTCAGCTTCCTGCCGAGGTACCTGGCCCAGGACCGCGAGATCCGGCCGCTGATGGCGGAGTTCGACGAGACCCGCGCGCGCCGTTTTGTTCTGCTCGAGCGATGGTCCTGGCTTTCGCCGGGCATGGCGCTCGCGATGACGGCCGACCGGCTTGCAGGAATCGATGCCCCGCGCTACGCGCGGCATGTGAAAGCCGTCAATTCATACGAGGACGCCTGGCGTGCCTATTTCGTGCCCCGGGTCATGAGCTACCGCGGGTTGACTGCGGAGCACTACGACAAGCTGCCCATGTTCGAGCCTGTGGCAATACGTCCGGAGAGCGCGGCCTGGCGAGGTGCGATGGCGTTGAGCATCCTGGCTGTCGCATTGATCGGAACCGTGGGCCTTGCGCGCGCCGGCCTTCGTGCTTGAGCCGCTACCTTCGCATCAATTTTTCGAAGCACCATGATTTTCAGAGACGACAGTGGCGGCTTTGCGTTCTCCTGCGAAGACGCGAAGATCTCCGTTTGCACAAGCACGTGGAACAAGCGCCTGTCGCAGATCGCGCGCGTGGTCGGCCCCGTCCTGGTCATGACCGGGGCCCTTCCCGACCCGGAATACATCGCCCAGACCTTGGGCAAGCGCCCGCGAGACATCTTCATCATTGCGAATGCCGATGCGCAAAAGGAGGCGAGGGCGCTCAAGCTCCGCTTCCCCGATGTACGCGTGGCGCTGCATCACAGCAACAACGCCAAAGTCGTGCTCGTGGCGCCGGACACGGTCTGGGTCTCCAGCGCTGACTTCGGCAAGACCACGCGGATAGAGTCCGCGGTCGGTCTTCACTCAAGCGCCGTGTTCGACAAGGCCCGGGAGTCTTTTTTCAACAGGATGTGGGCGGAGGCCACTGAGATCGCTTGAGTCGCCGGGCCCTACATGGTGTTCAACCGGGCCCGTATCGCATTCATCTGTTCGATCTCGCTGCGCTGGGAATCGGAGATCTGGCCGCACAGCTTGACCAGCTCAGGGTCTTTCAGGCTGGCCTCGCGGCACATGAGAATGGCGCCGGAGTGGTGGGGCACCATCGAGGCGACGAACTGCTTGTCGCCGATCACGCTCTGCTGCCGCGTGCCGGCAAGCGCGGCGACGAAGAGGATCGCAAGCGCGGCATACAGCACGCCGTTGACCGCCTTGTTGGGGTACATCCCGCGCATCGTCGCAAGCATGATGATGCCCATGGGCGCGACCATGGTGAGCGCCATGTAGAACATGTTGAGGTTGTTGCGGAAGTCGCCCCAGCCGTCGATCATCGAAAACATGACGAAGTACATGATGACGAGGCTGAGCAGCATGTTCAGCGCAAACATCATGTAGTGGTGCGTGCCCCCGTGCCGGGAGGCAGGGTCTTGGTGGCCCATGGTGTTCTCCTTGTGATGGCGGAACGGGCGAGGGGCGTGGTGTGCTTTTCATGTCATGCGCTTTGGCCCACGAGCGCGGCTCATTGGCTTGTCCGCCGGCATGTCTGGCTGCGGGTACATCGTGCTTGCTCAAATCTCACTAAAAGCACTGTCCGGACCCAGAGGAGCTCACCACGTCCGAAACCAGACTGCGCCGTTGCAGCCTTGGCTTCTGTCAGCGGGATGCTGAAGCCGTGTAGGAATTGGCCCGACAACCGACAGTCTTGCCTCGGGCATGCGACCCGCTACGATTTGGCCATGCGAACACTCCCTATCTCCAATGCCCGCGACATTCCGGTGCTCGGCTTCGGCACCTGGCGCATGGGCGAGGCGGCGAACCGCCGCGCGGCAGAAGTGGCCGCGGTGCGCGACGCCATCGCCATGGGCTACCGGTTGATCGACACCGCCGAGATGTACGGCGAGGGCGGCGCCGAAACGGTGCTTGGCCAGGCCGTGGCCGAGGCGCTGCGCGCCGGCGACGTGCGGCGCGACGAGCTCTTCATCGTCAGCAAGGTCTACCCGCACAACGCAAGCCGCCGCGGCACGCCCGAAGCCTGCGAGCGCAGCCTGAAGCGCCTGGGGCTCGACATGATCGACCTCTACCTGCTGCACTGGCGCGGCAGCCATCCGCTGCGCGAAACGGCCGATGCGATGCAGGCACTGGTCGCCAAGGGGCGCATCGGCCATTGGGGCGTAAGCAACTTCGACACGGACGACATGGAAGAACTCGCGCAGGCGGTGGGCCCAGGCCCTGGCTGCGCGGCCAACCAGGTCTACCTTTCGCTGGGTGAACGCGGCCCTGAGTTCAGCCTGTTGCCCTGGCTGCGCGAACGCGGCATGCCGCTGATGGCCTACAGCCCGATCGACCAGGGCGCGCTGGCTTCGGACAAGGCGCTGGGAGTGTTGGCTGCGCGACTCGGCGTGACCGCCGCGCAGCTCGCCCTTGCGGCCGTGATCGCCAGGCCCGGCGTGGTTGCCATACCGAAGGCGGTGCGCAGCGCCCATCTGCAGGAGAACCTTGCTGCCGCCGACCTCGAGCTCGACGCGGCCACGCTCGCCGAGCTCGACCGCCTCCATCCACCGCCCCGGCGCAAGGCACCGCTCGCGATGATCTGAACTGACGGGCGGCGGTCAGTGCGCTTCGGCCTGCTTGGCCGCGGCAATCACCGCCTGCTCGTCGTGCTTGGCACCGTTCAGGAACAGGTTCAGCAGCACCGCGCTGATCGACGCCAGCAGAATGCCCGATTCGACCAGCGAGTGGATCCCATGCGGCATCCACTGCTTGAAGTTGGGTGCAATGAGCGGAATCATGCCAATGCCGATCGACACCGCGACGATCATTGCGTTGTGCCGGTTGCCCTTGAAGTCCACGCCCGAAAGAATGCGGATGCCGGTGGCGGCCACCATGCCGAACATCACCAGGCCCGCGCCGCCAAGCACCACCGTGGGCAGCGATTCGATCAGCGCCGCCATCTTGGGCAGCAGGCCGAGCACGACGAGGATCACGCCGCCGGCCACGCAGACGTAGCGGCTCTTCACGCCCGTGACGGCCACCAGCCCCACGTTCTGCGAAAAGCTGGTGTACGGAAAGGTGTTGAAGATGCCGCCGATGAGCGTGCCCAGGCCGTCGGTGCGCAGGCCCTTGGCGAGTTCCTTCTGCGTGATCTTGCGGTCGGTCATTTCGCCGAGCGCGAGGAACATGCCGGTCGACTCGATCATCACCACGATCATGATGAGCGTCATCGTGAGGATCAGGATCGGGTCGAACTGCGGCATGCCGAAGTGAAAGGGCAGCACCACGTCCACCCACGCCGCCTTGCCGACCTTCTCGTAGGTCATGAGACCCGTGGCCGAGGCCACCACCGCGCCGATCACGATGCCCATCAGCACCGAGATGTTGGCGATGAAGCCCTTGGCGTACTTGACGATCAGCAAAATGGACACCAGCACCAGCGCCGCCACGCCGAAGCCCGGCAGGTCCGCGTACTTGGGGTTGGGCACCGTGGGCATGATGGCAAAGCCCTTGGGCACCGCCGGGATCGAACTGCCCGGCGACGTGACCTCCGCGAGCCACTTGGCGTACACCGGGTCCACCAGCGCGGGCGCCGTCGGCCCCACCGGGTTGCCGAAGATCCAGTTGATGCCCACGCGCATCAGGCTGATGCCGATCACCGCGATGATGGTGCCCGTGACCACCGGCGGAAAGAAGCGCAGCATGCGGCTCACCATCGGCGCGATCAGTATCGACACCACGCCCGCGCCGATGATGGCGCCGAACAGCAGCTGCGCGCCGTTCTGGCCGGGGTTGGCGTTGGCAATGGCCACCATGGGCGCGACCGATGCGAAGGTCACACCCATCATCACCGGCAGCTTGATGCCGAACCATTGAGTGGCGCCTAGCGCCTGGATCAGCGTGGCAATGCCGCAGCAGAACAGGTCGGCCGAGATCAGCAGCGCGACCTCGTCGGGCGACAGCTTGAGCGCACGCCCCACGATGAGCGGCACCGCGACGGCGCCCGCATACATCACCAGCACATGCTGAAGGCCGAGCGCCGCGAGCTTGCCGGAAGGCAGCCGCTGGTCCACCGGATGAACTGTGCGAACAGGGGAAGAGGTCTCGGCCGTCATCGTGCATCTCCTGGCGAAGCAAGGGGAACATGCGTGGGCGGCGCGGCTTGGCGTGGCGTCCACAATGTGTGTACGCCAAACTGTATACAATTTATGCGGCAAACTGGATGCAGGAAAACCCGCACCGCGGCGGCTTGCTTTCTAGGCGAGCAGCGCCTTCACCAGGTCGAGCTGCCGGTCCGGCTTTTCGGTGCCCAGCTCCAGGCTGGCCTCGATGCGCTGCAGATGGTCGATCATGCAAAGCACCGCACCTTCCACGTCGCCCTTGCGGCAGATGCGCAGAAACTCCGAATGCTCGTCCGACGAGCAATGCGGGTCGTTCGACGAGTGGTAGAGCATGGCAATCAGCGAACTGCGCGCCACCAGTTCGCGCACCAGTTCGGCCAGGGTCTTGTTTCCCGTGGCCTCGGCCAGCGCCACGTGGAAGTCGCCCAGCACCTTCTCGCGCACGGTGCCCGTGGTGGTGGTCTGGCGCAGCGCCGTGCGCTCGAAGCGGATGTGCTGCTCCAGCACCTGGTAGTCGCGCGTGCGGGCGTTGGCAATGAACAGGCGCACCACTTCGCTTTCGAGAATGCGGCGCACCGCGAACACCTCGCGTGCCTCTTGCACCGTGGGCTGGCACACGAATGCACCCTTGTCGGGAATGATCTCGATGAGCTTGTCTTTCGACAGCATGAGCAGGGCAGCCCTGATCTTGGTGCGGCTCACCGAATAGACGCGCCCCAGCGCTTCTTCGCGCAGCCAAGTGCCCGGAGGCAGGCGCTTCTCGACGATGGCGGTGGCGATGTCCTGCGCGATGCTTTCGATGGAACTGCCCTTGTCTGCGGCAGGTGCGGCGTTTTCTGCCGCGGCGGTGGCAGCAGCGTCAGGAGTGGGAGAGATGGCAGGGGCGGATGATTTGGAGCTGGCGCGAGGCATGCGGAGATTGTGGCCCAGCAAGGCCGTTGCCGCGCCCCGAACGCCCAGCTACCTGGGCAGGGTAAAACCCTCGAGCGCACCCTTCATGGTCTTGGGCAGCGGGTGCGCCAGTTCGCCGCGCTTGCTGGTTTGCAGCTTCAGCGCGACCAGCGATTCGATGAGCTTGGTGCCCGCCGCGACGCCATTGATCACCGGCACGCCGAGCAGCCCGCCGATGTGCTCGCACAGGTCGGTCATGCCGGCGCAACCGAGCACGATGCAGTCGGAGCCGTCTTCCTCCAGCGCGCGGCGGCATTCGTCCACGATGCGCTCGCGTGCGTTGGAGCCGGGCTCCTCGAGCTCGAGCACCGGCAGCTCGCAGGCGCGCACGTTGGCGCAAAAGCGCTCCATGCCGTAGATCTCGGCCAGGTGCCAGGCCTGCCCCATGGTGCGGCCCAGCGTGGTCACCACGCTGAAGCGGCTGCCCACCATGCTGGCCAGGTGCATGGCGGCTTCGGCAATGCCCACCACCGGCCCGCGCGCCAGTTCGCGTGCGGCCTTCAGTCCCGGATCGCCGAAGCAGGCGATCACGTAGCCGTCGATGCCGTCGCGCTCGCCGGCCGCAATTTCCTGCAGCAGGCCGGGCACGGCCAGCGCCTCGTCATAGTGGCTCTCGATGGAGACCGGCCCCATGGCCGGGCTGACCGCGACGATTTCCGTGCCGGGCTGCGCCACCGCACGGGCGCAGGCGCCGATCTTCTCGGTCATGCTCCAGGTGGTGTTGGGATTGATGATCTTGATGCGCACGGCGCGGCCCTTTCTTCTCTTTCAGTAATTCAAGTCTTGCTGCGGTTCAGCAGGGCATAGATGACAAAGCCCAGGCCCATGCCGATGAACCATGCATAGTTCGCGCCACCCCGCAGCGCGGGCACCATCACGCAAAGAATCGGCACCAGCGCGGACGGGATCATGGCTTGTATGGCCTTCGGGTTGTAGCCGCCGCTGTACCAGTACTCGCCCTTGGGGCTCATGGTGTAGAGCGCGTCCACGTCGATGCGCTGCTTGCGCACGATGTAGTAGTCGGCAATCAGGATGCCGAACAGCGGGCCGATGAACGAACCCAGCACGTCCAGCGTGTAGTGAATGACCTCGGGGCTGTTGTAGAGGTTCCACGGCGTGAGGAACACCGAGCCCACCGCGGCGATCATGCCGCCCGTGCGCCAGCTGATGTGCTGCGGCGCCACGTTCGAGAAGTCGAAGGCCGGCGACACAAAGTTGGCCACGATGTTGATGCCGATGGTGGCGATCATGAAAGTCAGCGCGCCCAGCACCACGGCGGTGGTGCTGTCGATCTTGCCCACGGTGTGCACCGGATCGGTGATCAGCTCGCCGAACACCGGCAGCGTGGCGGCGGTGGTGATCACCGTCAGCAGCGAGAAGAACACGAAGTTGATCGGCAGGCCCCAGAAGTTGCCCTTCTTCACCGCGTCGAAGCTCTTGCCGTAGCGCGAGAAGTCGCCAAAGTTGAGCATCGGCCCGCTGAAGTAGCTCACCACCAGCGCAATGGCGGAGAGCATCACGGGCAGCGCGTCCCAGCCCTGGAACTTGATGCCGCCCAGGTTCAGGTCGATGTTGCGCCAGCCCGCCTTCCACACCAGCCAGCCGCAGAGGATGGCCATCACCACGTACACGGCCGGGCCGGCCCAGTCGATGAACTTGCGGATCGCTTCCATGCCGTGCCAGAACACGAAGGCCTGCAATACCCACATGATCATGAACGCCACCCAGCCCAGTGTCGACAGGCCCGCAAAGCCGTGCTGCGCCACGTCGGCATACGGCGCGAGGTTGGGGAACATGTGCAGTGCCAACACCATGAAGGCGGCCGATGCGAGGTACGTTTGCACGCCGTACCAGGCCACCGCAATCAGCCCGCGGATGATGGCCGGAATGTTGGCGCCCAGCACGCCGAACGAGGCGCGGCACACCACGGGGTAGGGCACGCCCGTCACCTGGCTGGGCTTGGCCACCAGGTTGCAGAAGAACTGCACGATCACGATGCCCACCAGCAGCGACACCAGCACCTGCCAGCTGGAGAGGCCCAGCGCGAACAGGCTGCCGGCCGTGATGTAGCCGCCCACGCTGTGCACGTCGGACATCCAGAACGCAAAGATGTTGTATTGGCCCCAGGTCTGTTTCTTGAGAGGGGCCAGGTCTTCGTTGGTCAGCCGCGGGTGGTAGCCCGGCTTGATCAGCGCGTTGGATTCGGCATGCGGCGCATGGCCGGCTTCGCTCGCCCCCGCGGGGGCCTGGCTGACAACTGTGCTCATGGTCTTTCCTCGTGCGAATGGTGGATTGAGGGACCGCTTTTCCGGCGCAAGCTGGGCGTCGTGGAATCGGGTGCGTTATTTGTATACAAAAACGGTGTGCAATCAACCCCGTCCGGCGAATCATATATCCGTAGATTCCCTGAGATCCCGCCGCCGCACGATCCGCTGTTGGAGGCCCGCAATCGCACATTTCGCACCTTTACAGGGGCCCGGTTCAGCATCGGCCCGGGCGGTGCTTTCTTTAGCATTGGCCCACCATCAGACCTCTGCGAACAGGCACCCAATGTCCAATCTTCTCGTCCCCTTCAAACTCGACCAGCTCGGCGAGCCGCGTGAATACCGCCCGCCGGCGGAGCGCGTCATCGAGGGCGACGTCGTGTGCCGCAACTGGGACGTCGACAGCGCGAAGGATGGCGCGGTGCGCGCCGGCGTGTTCGAGTCGACCGTCGGCGTCAATCACTCCATCAAGGGCGACACCTGGGAGTTCTGCCACATTCTTTCGGGCGTGGTCGAGATCACCGAGCAAGGCCAGCCGCCGCAGACCTACAGGGCCGGCGACTGCTTCATCATGAAGCCGGGCTACATCGGCACATGGCGCACCATCGAGACAGTGCGCAAGGTGTGGGTCATCGCCTGACCGGAAAGCACCGTGACCACAGCCGAGCCACGCATGGACGATGCCCGCTTCTACATCGACGGGTCCTGGCAGGACCGCGCCCATGCCGCGCGCATCGCCGTCGTCAACCCGTTTACCGAAGAGATCGTCGGGCACATCGCGGCCGGCTCGCCGGCGGATGTCGACCTTGCCGTTGCCGCGGCCCGGCGCGCCTTTGAAACGTTCTCGCAAAGCACCGCCGGCGAGCGGCTTGCGCTGCTGGGCCGTATCCTGGCGTTGCTGGAAGAGCGCGCGGAACTGTTCGCGCAAGCCATCGCGGCAGAGATGGGGGCTCCCATCGCCTTCGCCCGGGCTGCCCATGTGCCTTTTGCCGTTGCGCATGTCCGCGCGCAGATCGAGGTGCTGCAGGGCTACAAGTTTCTTTCCGTCGAAAACGGCATGGCGATTTCGAAGGAGCCGATCGGCGTGTGTGCGCTGATCACGCCGTGGAACTGGCCGCTGTATCAGCTCACGGCCAAGGTCGCGCCGGCAATTGCCGCGGGCTGCACGGTGGTGCTGAAGCCCAGCGAGCTGTCGCCCTACAGCGCGCAGCTCTTCGCGCAGGTGATGCACGATGCCGGCACGCCGCCCGGTGTGTTCAACGTCGTCGGCGGCACGGGCGAGGTCGTCGGTGCGGCACTGGCGGCACACCCGGGCGTCGACATGATCTCCATCACCGGATCGACCCGCGCGGGCGTGCTCGTGGCGCAGGCGGCCGCGGTGACGGTCAAGCGCGTGGTGCAGGAGCTGGGCGGCAAGTCGCCCAACCTTCTTCTCGACGACGCCGATTTCGAGCAGGCGGTGGCAAAGGGCGTGCTGGCCGGCATGCGCAACGCGGGCCAGTCATGCAGCGCACCGACGCGCATGCTGGTGCCCGCGTCACGCCTGGCCGAGGTGGAAGCATTGGCCGCCGCAGCCGTGGCCGACATCACGCTCGGCGACCCGCGCGATGAACAAACGACGATGGGCCCCATCGCCAACGCCGCGCAATACGCGAGGGTGCAAGCGATGATCGCCAGCGGCATCGAAGAGGGCGCCAAGCTCGTCTGCGGTGGCCTGGGCAGGCCTGGCGGCCTGGCACACGGCTACTTTGCACGGCCCACGGTGTTTTCGGATGTGGCACCCCGCATGAGGGTGGCGCAGGAAGAAATCTTCGGCCCCGTGCTGGTCATCATTCCCTACGCCGACGAGGCCGAGGCCATCGCGATTGCGAACGACACCGTCTACGGACTCAGCGCCAGCGTGCAGTCCGGCGACCGCGAGCGGGCGCGGCGCGTGGCGGCGCAGCTTCGCGCCGGCCAGGTGCACATCAACTACCCGGCATGGACCAGCCATGCGCCGTTCGGTGGGTACAAGCGGTCCGGCAACGGACGCGAATACGGCGTGCATGGGCTCGAGGAGTATCTCGAGACCAAGGCGGTCGTCGGCTACTGACCAGTTTCATCGATCCCTCAACGGACATCCCGAGAATGCCTGCACCTCTATTTCCAGTCGAGTCGAGCCCGAACCTGCCGACGCATGCGGACGTCGTCGTGATTGGCGGCGGCATCATCGGCGCTTTTGCCGCGTACTACATGGCCAAGCGCGGCATGAAGGTGGCGCTGGTGGAAAAGGGCCGCGTCGGCGCCGAGCAGTCGAGCCGAAACTGGGGCTGGTGCCGCCAGCAGAACCGCGATGCGCGCGAATTGCCGATGGCCACCAAAAGCCTGGACCTGTGGGAGCAGTTCACCGCAGAAACCGGCGAGGTGACGGGCTTCCAGAGATGCGGGTTGCTCTACCTCAGCAACAGCGAGAAAGAACTGGAAGGCTGGGCGCGGTGGGGCGAGTTTGCGCGCACCGTCGACGTCAAGACCCAGATGCTGACCGCGGACGAAGCGGCGCAGCGCGGCCGCGCAACCGGCAAGGCCTGGAAGGGCGGCGTCTTTGCGCCAACCGACGGCACCGCGGACCCGTCGCGTGCGGCGCCGGCCGTGGTGCGGGCGCTCATGAAACTGGGCGGCACGGTACACCAGGGCTGCGCCGCGCGCGGTGTAGAAACCGAGGGCGGCCGGCTTTCGGCCGTGGTCACCGAGAAGGGAACCATCCGCACCAAGGTCGCGGTGCTCGCCGGCGGCGCCTGGGCGTCCTCGTTCTGCCGCCAATACGGCATCCGGTTTCCGCAGGCTGCCATCCGGCAGACGGTGCTGTCGGTTGCCACGGGCGGCAAGGACATACCGGCTGCGCTCCACACGACCGGTGTTTCCATGACGCGGCGCGTGGACGGCGGATACACCCTGGCCATCAGCGGCCGGGGACGCGTGGACCCCACGCCGCAGCTGCTGCGTTTTGCGCCGCAGTTCCTGCCCATGTTCCAGCGGCGGTGGCGCAATCTCGCGCCCGGCGGGCTCGAAGGCGTCCGCTCGGGGCATGAGGGCTGGTCCCGCTGGCGGCTCGACAAGCCGACGCCGATGGAGCGCATGCGTGTTCTCGACCCGAAGGTGGACGCATCGGTGGTGAGCCTCACCTACAAGCGGGCGGTGGAACTGGTGCCGGAGCTGAAGCAGAGTTCGGTCAGCGCTGCCTGGGCCGGCTATGTCGACAGCACGCCCGACGGCGTTCCCGGAATCGGCGAGATGTCGAACCTGCCCGGATTCGTGCTGGCGGCCGGGTTCAGCGGCCATGGCTTCGGCATCGGCCCCGGGGCCGGCCATTTGATTGCCGACATCGTCAGCGGCACCGAACCCATCGTCGATCCGCGCCCCTACCACCCGGACAGATTCCTGTCGTCGGCGTGGGGCAAGGTCGCGGACTTCTGAAGACAGCCATGACGCCGCGGCTCACCGTGCTGCGCGCGGATCACTTGCCCGACGCCGTCCGGCAGTCCGCCGCACTGGGGTGGCCCTATCGCGAGGCCGATTGGCACTTTGCCTTCGAACTCGGCAGCGGCTTCGCGGTGGAGGCCGACGGCCGCCT
Source organism: Variovorax sp. CCNWLW186 (assembly GCF_037203865.1). Classification (NCBI taxonomy): domain Bacteria; kingdom Pseudomonadati; phylum Pseudomonadota; class Betaproteobacteria; order Burkholderiales; family Comamonadaceae; genus Variovorax; species Variovorax sp. CCNWLW186. The sequence goes on from NZ_JBBCBO010000002.1 coordinate 300,261, forward strand.
GGTGGCCACGGCGATGTGGTGGCCCTATGGCGAGACCCACGCCTCGGTGGGCATGATCATCGTGGACCCGGCCATGCAGGGGCGCGGCCTGGGGCGTGCCCTGATGGAGAAGCTGCTCCGCGAGGCGGGCAACCGCACCGTGTTCCTCAACTCCACCCAGGAAGGGCTTCCGCTCTATACGCAACTCGGGTTCGTCGCCCGCGGGCAGGTGTTCCAGCACCAGGCCGCACTGCCGCCTGAAGCCGCTCTGCCTGCCGCGCCGCCGCACCTGCGGCCCATGCAGCCGGCAGACGGCGAGAGCCTGCGCCGGCTGGACCTGGCTGCCACGGGAATGGACCGCACCGCTTTGCTCGATGCATTGCTCGCGGCCGGAACGACGATGGTCGTCGACCGCGGTGCCCGTGTGTCGGCCTACGCCTCGGCAAGGGAGTTCGGGCATGGCGTGGTGATCGGCCCGGTGGTCGCATCGGGCGCCAGCAGCGCGGCCGATGCAAGGGACCTCATCGCCGCGCTCGCGGACCGCTTTCGCGGCCGGTTTGTTCGCATCGACGTGACGGAGGACAGCGGCCTGTCGGCATGGCTCGCCCGAATCGGGCTGCCCTGCGTCGGCCATGCGGTACCGATGGTGCGCGATGTACAGCGTCGCACAGCCGATGCCGCTCCCGTTGCAGATGCCCTGGCAGATGCCCACCCGCGCCTGTTCGCCCTTTCGAACCAGTCGTTCGGCTGAGCCGCCGGCTCGGCACACCCAAGCGTTCCCCTGACATGACGGAAATCCACTTATGAAGCTGATGCCCTACTGGCTAGATACCGCGCCCAGGTTTACCGGCGGCCAGGCCGAGGCGCCCGGCGGCGATGTCGATGTGGCGGTGGTCGGTGCGGGCTTCACCGGCTTGTCCGCGGCCATCGCACTGGCCAAGAAGGGTGCAAGCGTTGCGGTGCTCGACGCCGGGAACGTGGGCAGTGCCGCCTCCGGCCGCAATGGCGGCATGTGCAACAACGGCTTCGCGCAAGACTATTGCGCGCTGTCGGGCAAGCTCGGGCGCGAGCGGGCCAACATGCTCTATCGCGCGTTCGACGCGGGCGTTTCCAAGGTGGAGTCGCTGATTGCGGAGGAGGGCATCGACTGCGACTTCAAGCGTGTCGGCAAGCTCAAGCTCGCCGCCAAGCCGGAACACTACGACAAGCTGGCCCGCTCGCAAGCGCTGATGGCGAAGGAATGCGATCCCGACACCCACATGGTGACGCGGGCCGAACTGCGCAGCGAGATCGGGTCTGACCAATATTTCGGCGGCATGGTCTTCGGCAAGAGCGCGGGCATGCACGTGGGGCGCTACGGTCATGGCCTTGCCGTGGCGGCCGCGAAGCGCGGCGTGCGCATCTACGAGAACGCGCCCGTTGTGGGCCTCAAGCGGCAGGGCGGTTCGGTGCATCAGGTCGAAACGCCCGGCGGCAGCACCCGCGCCCGGCAGGTGCTGCTTGCGACCGGCACATCGGCCGTGGGGCCGCTCGCGTGGTTCCGCCGCCGCATCGTGCCAGTGGGTGCATTCATCATCGTGACCGAGCCGCTCCCGGTCGAAGTGCTCGACCGGCTGACGCCTCGCCGCCGCATGACGACGGACACGAAGAACTTCGTCAATTACTTTCGCGTGACGCCGGACAACCGCCTGCTGTTCGGTGGCCGCGCGCGTTTTGCGGCGACCAACCCCAAGTCGGACGTGAAGAGCGGTGCCATCCTGCAGCGGTCGCTCGTGCAAGTCTTTCCCGAGTTGAGAGACACCCGTATCGATTACTGCTGGGGCGGCATGGTCGACATGACACGCGACCGCCTGCCGCGCGCCGGAGAGCGCAACGGGCTTTTCTATTCCATGGGCTACAGCGGGCACGGAACCCACATGTCGACCTACATGGGCGCGATCATGGCCGAAGTGCTGAATGGCCGCGCCGACCTGAACCCGTGGCGCGACTTCGAGTGGCCCGCAATTCCCGGGCATTTCGGCAAGCCGTGGTTTCTTCCGATCGTCGGTGCCTACTACCGCTTCCAGGATCTGGTGCGCTGAACAGCTTCGGCGCGGGGCCGTCAAGGCCGCGCGGCGAGCACCCGGGCCAGGGCGCGCGCAAGCTCTGCGCGCGAATAGGGCTTGCGCAGCAGCTCCCAGCTCGGCGGCGCCTCCCGGTCGGCATCGAGCAGCTCCGACGAGAAGCCCGACATGAGAAGAATCGCGAGCCGCGGAAAGCGCTGCTGCGCCTCGGCGGCAAGCCGCGTTCCGCGCATGCCGGGGCCGAGCGCAATGTCGCTCAGCAGCACGTCGAAAGCGCCCGTGTCCGATTCCATCTGCACAAGGGCCTGCTCGGCGTTTTCCGCCGCCACCACTTCGCAGCCGAGCGTGGCCAGGAACGTGTGGACCACCTTGCGCACTTCGGCGTCGTCTTCGACGAGCATCACGCGCAGCCCGGCGGGCAGTGCCTGCTCGCCGTCGTCGTCGTCGGGCGCGACGGGAGGCGCCGCGTCGAACAGCTGGGGCAGGTACAGCGTGACCGTGGTGCCCGCGCCCGGCTGGGTTGCGATGGCAATGGCGCCCTTGGACTGCTTCACGAAGCCGTACACCGTGCTCAAGCCAAGGCCCGTGCCGCGGCCGGCTTCCTTGGTGGTGAAGAATGGCTCGAACGCGCGCTCCTTCACTTCCTCGGTCATGCCGGTGCCGCTGTCTGCAACCGAAATGACAACGAAGCTGCCGTGTTCGCCGGCCTCGCCCAGTTCATTGAGCACTTCGCGAGGCAGCGCGCCGCAGGCCTCGGCGCGAAAGTGCAGCTTGCCGCCTTCGGGCATGGCGTCGCGCGCGTTGATGGCAATGTTCAACAGCGCCGATTCGAGCTGCCCCGGGTCGGCAAGAACGGGCGGGCAATCCGGCGTGGCGTCGATCGCAATGCCGATGCGCTGGTCGAGCGTACGCCGCAGCATGTCGGCCAGCGAATGCAGCATGGCATGCGGGTCCACGGCGTTGGGCTGCAGCATCTGCCGGCGTGAAAACGCCAGCAGCTTGCCCGTGAGCTCGGCGCCGCGCCGCGAGGCCCGCGCCGCGGCCCCCACCAGCTGCTGCGCATAGCCGTCTTGGGCAATGGCGGGCAGTTCTTCGAGCACCTGCAGGTTGCCCTGGATGACCGTGAGCAGGTTGTTGAAGTCGTGCGCAATGCCGCCCGTGAGCTGGCCGACGCTTTCGAGCCGCTGGGCGTGGCTGAGCGCCTCTTCGGTCTGCACCCGCTGCAGGCTGGTGGCCAGCAAGTTCGAGAGCGATTCCAGAAACCGCAGTTCCTCGTCGCCAAAGCGCTTGGCCTGGCGCGAGTGCACGGTCAACACGCCGATGAAGCGCCCGCGGTCGTAGAAGGGCACGGCCAGTGCGCTCACCAGGCCGGCGTCGAGGTAGGCCTGCGGCACGGCGAAGCGGCGCTCACTGCCGTAGTCGGGCACTTCCACGGGCTGAGCCTCGGCAAACACGAAACCGGGCGGCGTGTTCGCATGGCTCGCAATGCGCGCGCCGATTTCTTCGCCGGGCACCAGGCCCACGCCGCTCGCCACGCGGAATTCGAGGCGGCTGCTTTCCAGCAGCAGCACCATGGCCACCTCGACCTCCAGCGCTTCCGCCGCAATGGTGGGCACGTGGTCGAGCATCACCTGCGGGTCGCGCGTGTCGACCGCCAGTCGGCCCAGCTGCGCGAGGTAGTCGCTGTAGCGCGCCCGCTGCAGCGCCTGCTTCACGCGCGGGTAGGCGCCAATGTCGCGGATGGCGGCCACCACGAACGGCAGGCCGTGGCTTTGCAGCGGACTGAGTGCGATCTCCACCATGACCTCGCTGCCGTCCTTGCGCTTGGCCACGAGCTCCATCTGCGTGCCCATGGGCCGCGCGCGGGGTGCCCGGCCATAGGCTTCGCGGTAGGCGGCATGGCGCGGGCGGATGCTGTCGGGCACCAGGGCGTCGACGTTCAGGCCCACCAACTCGTCCACCGCAAAGCCGAGCAGGCTGGCCGCGGAAGGGTTGGCCAGCACGATGCCGCCGGCCTGGTCGACGAGCAGCAGGGCATCGGGATAGGCGATGAAGAGCGACCGGAAGACGCTGCTCTCTTCGATGCCGGAAGGCAGCCCCTGCAAGGCGGCAAGCGCCGGCTCGGCAGTCTTGGGCGAAGAGGGGTTGGCCATACGCTCGGCTCAGCCGTGGGTGACCGGCGGAACCAGGATGTAGCCCGCGCCCCGCACCGACTTGATGATCTGCGGATCGTCCGGATCGGCTTCGATCTTCTTGCGCAGCCGGCCGACCTGCACGTCGATGGTGCGGTCGAAGGGAGCGGCTTCGCGTCCGCGCGTCTGCTCGAGCAGGAAGTCGCGCGACAGCACGCGCCCGGGGTGCCGGGCAAACGCGCGCAGCAGGTCGAATTCGCCGCCGGTGAGCGGCACGGCTTGCCCCTCTGGGTTGGCAAGGCTGCGCGCGGCAAGGTCGAGCTGCCAGCCCGCAAAGCGCAGCCGGTCGGGTGCAGCAGGCGAAGCTGCCGATGCCGGAGCGGCGGTTGCAACAACCGGGCCGCCTTCGGGCGCCAGGCGCCTGAGCACGGCCTTGACCCGTGCCACCAGCTCGCGCAGGTCGAACGGCTTGGTCACGTAGTCGTCGGCGCCCACCTCCAGGCCGACGACCTTGTCCACCGCGTCGCCGCGGCCGGTGACGATGACGAGCCCGCAGCGCCAGTTTTCGCGCATGCGGCGGGCGATGGAAAAGCCGTCTTCGCCGGGCAGGCCGAGGTCGAGCAGAACGAGGTCGGCCGGATCGCTGCCCATCAGCTTCATGAGCGAGGCGCCGTCGTGCAGCTGCGTCACGCGAAAGCCGTGGCTTTGAAGGTAGTTGGCCAGCAGCTGGGTGATGTCGACTTCGTCGTCGAGGACCGCGATGTGAAAGGCGGATTTCATTCGGGGAAGCTCGCTTTTGCGGCGCGAGTGCCATGGCATTGTTGGGGGCCGTTCAAGCGTAGCACGCCCCGCCGCCAGGTGAACGGATCAGCGCGCGGTCACTCCGCCTCGACCGGGGCCAGCATGGTGCCGCGGCAGTTGGGCGAACCGCAATGGCACGGGTATTTGGAGGCTGGCGACCCATCGTCGGCGGTCAGGGAATAGTCGATGAACAGCTCGTCGCCCGCATCCACCGGCACGATGGTCTGGAACTTCAGCACCAGCTCGCCCGCATCGTCGTACTCTTCGACCGCCTCGCAGTTGGGGTCGCAGGCATGGTTGAGGTGGCGCGTGCCGTTGCCGCCCTTGCCGCCGTCGATGGTCTCGTGGTTGGAGAGGGTGAAGAGGTAGGTGAGCTGGTCGTTCCACGCGCCGGCGGCGATTTCCTGCTGCGTGTAGCGGCGGCCTTCGTAGAGCCCGAGGAATGCGTAGGCGGGCAAGTCGCGCGTTGCAAAGGCGCCGAGCCCGTGCACTCCGCTGGGCCCGACGCGGATGAACGGCGTGGACGAGGTTTGCTTGCGGCGTTTCATGGGCCCAAGTGTGCACCAGCCACCTTGCTCATTGCTTGCGTTCTTCCTCGCGTTTTTTGTCGTGTTCTTCATCAGCTTGGGCCTGGAACATGCGCGTGAAGTCGCAGCACTCCTGCGCCAGCATCACGATCGACGAAGTGAGCGCGCTGCGGTGCTCGCCCTTGTGCATGGCCACGTAATGCACCGCGGGCAGGGCGGGCATCACGTCGATCACGGCGAGCATGCCGGCTGAAACGAGCGGGTCGAGGCACTGGCGCGGGAGGTAGCTCACCCCCAGGCCCGATACCGTGAGCCCGGTCAGCGCCACGAGGTTGCTCACCACGATGGTGTCGGAAGGCTGCACGCCCTGGTCCTTCATCCACGCGTCGTAGGCGCGGCCCGTGCCCGAGTTGCTGCCTTGCACCAGCATGCGGTGCCGGGCGAGTTCGTGCAGCCGCACGGTGCCGGCGGCGGCCACCACGCCCGGCTTGCACATCCAGGCGCTCTGCACCTTGCCGATGGCCTTGCTCTGCATGCGCGAATCGGCAAAGGTGTCGGGCACGATCACCAGGTCGAGTTCGTCCGCCAGCAGCTTGTCGCGCAGCTGCAGGCTGTCGTCCACGTCGGGCTCGAGAATGACCTTGGGGTAGTGCCGCTGGATCAGCCCCACCAGCCGGGGCAACCAGGTCATTGCGGTGAGTTCCGTCACGCCGATGCGCAGCCGCCGCTCCACCACGCCCGGTTTGCTGAACTGCTCGACGGCGGCATCGCGCTGCTCGAGCAGCCGGGCCGCAAGCACGAACATCTCTTCGCCTTTTTCGGTCAGCCGCGCGGTGCGCTGGGTTCGGTCGAAAAGCTCGGTGTCGAACAGCAGCTCGAGTTCATGCACCCGCTTGGACACGGCCGATTGCGAGGTGTGAAGCTGGTTGGCCGACTGCGCAAAGCCGCCGAGCTTGGCGATCCAGTACAGGGCCTCGAGCTGCTTGAAGGTCATCACGGTGCGTGCGGGCTCCTGAACTGAATACTTTTATTCATGTAATTCAATCACAAAAAATCGCTTTTGGAAATTTGAAGCCGCACTGAAGATTCGCACCGTGCTGCCCCGTGTACTTCCTGCTTCATCTTCAAAGGAACATTCCATGAACTTCAAACTGTCCCTCGTGCTTGGCGCCGGCATCGCGCTGGCCTGCGGTGCCGCGGCGGCGCAAGAAAGCCCCACGCTGCGCAAGATCAAGGAAAGCGGCACCGTGCAGATCGGCAGCCGCGACACGCAGATTCCGTTCTCCTACAAGACGGGTGCAGAAAGCGCGCCCATCGGCTTCACCAACGAAATCTGCCTGAAGGTGGTCGACGCCATCAAGGCCAAGCTGGGCATGCAGAAGATCGACGTGCGCTACACGTTGCTCAATTCAACCAACCGCATTCCGCTGGTGCAGAACGGCACGGTCGACCTCGACTGCGCGACCACCACCAACACCGTGCAGCGCCAGCAGCAGGTCGACTTTGCGCCGAGCCACTTCGTCACCAACATCACCGCCGCGGTCAAGAAGAACTCGGGCATCAACTCGATTGCCGACCTGCAGGGCAAGAGCGTGGCCACCGTGGCCGGCAGCACCTCGATGCAGCTGCTGCGCGGCTTCCGCAAGACCGAGAACATCGAGGTGCAGGAGATCGCGGGCAAGGACACGGCCGACGCCTTCCTGCTGCTGGCGAGCGACCGCGCCGTGGCCTACGTGCTCGATGACGTGCAGCTCGCCGGCCTCATTGCCAACCAGCCCAATGCCTCCGACTACAAGCTGCTGAAAGACGTGCTGCGGCAGGAGCCCTACGGCATCATGATGCGCAAGGACGACCCCGAGTTCAAGGCCATCGTCGACCAGGCCGTGACCGAGATGATGAAGTCGGGCGCCATCGACAAGCTCTACGCCAAGTGGTTCATGTCACCGATCCCGCCGCGCAACGTGAACCTCAATTTCCCGATGTCCGATGCGGTGCGCGAGGCCTACAAGAACCCGAACAACAAGGGCGTTTGAGGATGCCGGCAACCACACACCACGCCAACGGGCTGGCGTTTCCCGAAGCGCTCATGCGCGCGGTGAAGCAGCGCTTTCTCAACGTCGACCACGACCACCACGGGCGCGAGCGCCTCTACTTCGACAACGCGGGCGGCTCGTTCCGGCTGAAGGCGGCCGTCGAGCGGTTTGCGCAGGTCGATGCCATTCCCGACAACGCGGAGCGCATTCACGCCGCCGCTGTCGAACTGCAAGAGATCCAGGCCCGGGGCACGGCCGATGTACGCACCATCTTCAATGCGCAGGGTGGCAGCGTCTATGCATCGCTCACCGCATCGGGCGCCATGTTCGACATGGTGCGCGCGGTGGCCGAGAACGTGCCCGGCACGAACATGGTTACCACCGTGCTGGAGCATCCCTCGTCGTTCGACGCGATGAGCCTCTATGCCCAACGGGCTGGCCGCGAGCTGCGGGTAGCCGGGAGCAACCCCGAGACCGGCGGCGTCGATGCCGACGAGATCGTGCGGCTGGTCGACAAGGAAACCTGCCTGCTCAACGTCATCTACGCATCGAACATCTCGGGCGCCAAGCTCGACCTGGAGCAGATCGTGCGGCGTGCAAGGGAGATCAAGCCCGATCTCTACATCGTGGTGGACGCGGTGCAGCACGCGCCGCACGGGCTGATCGACCTGCAGAAGACGCCGGTGGACGGCATCAACATGGCGCCCTACAAGTTCTTCGGTTGCCGGGGCTCGGGCCTGTCGTGGGTGTCGGACCGCGCGGCGCTGCTGCCGCACCACAAGCTCGCGGGCAAGAAGCCCGACTTCTGGGACCTGGGAAGCTCGGCCCCATGGCAGTTTGCGGTGGTCACCGAAATCGTCGACTACGTGTGCTGGCTCGGCGGCCATTTTTCGGACGCTGCCGAGCGGCGGGCGCTGTTCGAAGCCGGCATCGCGCACATCGAGCTGCACGAGCGCGCCTTGCTTGCGGCGCTGCTGGACGGCAACGCCGCGGCGACCGGCCTGCGCCACATCGAAGGCGTGAAGGTCTTCCTCGACCATCCGGACCTGACGAAGCGCGACCTCATCATCGGCATCGGCTTCGATCACCTGGACTGCACGCAGGCGGTGGTCGAGTACGGCAAGCGCGGCGTGACGGTGTACGAGCGCGTGGCAAGCAGCATCTACTCCAAGCGCATGCTCGACTCGTTCGGGCTCGAAGGCACGGTGCGCGTCTCACCGCTGCATTGCAACTCTCTGGCCGACATGGAGAAGTTTCTCCATGTGACGCAGGAGATTGCCCTCAGCGCGAAAGGGCGGAGGACAGGAACCGCCGGATGACCGGAACCACCTGCTCCAGGTGCGTCTCGAGCAGCCAGTGCCCGCCGTCCGTCAGTACCAGTTCGGCTTTCGGAATGTCGCGCAGGTAGGCGCGCGCGGAAGCCTCGGGCATGTAGCCGTCGTTCGGCCCCCAGACGATGAGGGCGGGCGGCTGGTGTTCGCGCAGATAGGCCTGGTAGCGCGGAAACCACTCGAGGTTCTGCTTCAGGCCTTCCATCAGCTTACGCGCAAGCTCCCGCCGCGGCGACGTGTTCATCAGCGGCCAATGCAGCTTCCACAGGTCGGGCGGGATCTGCGCGGCCTGGGCTTCGGACACCTCGCCGACGAACTCGGCGCGAAAGCCGTCTTCGCTCACCGCCTCTTCGAGCACCGCCCGGTTCTTTGCCGACGGGTCGCGCCAGAATTCCTGGATGGCCTTGTACTTGGGGCCGAGCGTGTCCTCGTAGATGTCGCCGTTCTGGATGATGAGCGCGGCCACGCGCTCGGGATGGCGAATCGCCAGGCGCAGGCCAACCTGCGAACCGTAGTCGTGCAGGTACAGGCCGTACCTGCCGATCTCCAGTTTGTCGCAGAAGGCCTCGAGAAAGCCCGCATAGGCGTCGAAGTCGAAGCCGAAGGCATCGGCCGGCGGTGTGCCGCTCAGGCCAAAGCCGGGATAGTCCGGCGCCATCAGCCGCCACTTGTCGGCCAGCGCCGGCATGAGCCGGCGGTACTGGAAAGACGAGCACGGATAGCCGTGCGGCAGCAGCAGCACCGGCGCATCGCGCGGTCCGGCTTCGCGGTAGAAGATCTGCATCCCGTCGACATCGATGAAGCGATGCGAGACCGCATGCGCATCGGCGGGCAGGGCGGACATGGAGGAACTGCGTTCGGTCATGCGCCCCATGCTGCGCGCCTGTGCCTGCCGGCGGGTGTAGGTGGCCGCTGATGCGCTGCGTCGGACGGCCGCAACGCAGGCCGTTCGGCAGGTGACCCCGCCCCGGGGGCTCAGGCCAGCAGGTCGCTCAGCGTGCGCGCAATCACCTTGGTGGCGCGGCGCAGGTCTTCGAGCACCACGCGTTCGTCGCTACGCTTGGCATGCGACTCGAGCACGGTGCGCGGGCCGGCGCCGTAGATCACGCCCGGAATGCCTGCCTCGCCATAAAGGCGCACGTCGGTGTAAAGGGGCGTGCCCATGGCCTTGATCGGTTCGCCGAACACGTCTTGGCCGTGCTTCTGGATCGCATCGACCAGCGGCTTGTTGCCCGCGAGCGGCTTCATCGAATTGGCGAGCAGAAGCCGCTTGATCTCGACCGTGATGCCGGCGCTCTCCGCCGCGGCATCCGCAATCACCTTGCGGATCGTGGCTTCGACCTCGACCGGGTTCTCTTCGGGGATCATGCGGCGGTCGAGCTTGAACACCACCTTGCCTGGCACCACGTTGGTGTTGGTGCCGCCTTCGATGCGCCCCACGTTGAGGTACGGGTGCGTGATGCCCTCGACCTTCGAAGTGACCTGCTGGTAGAGCGTGTTCTGCGCGTAGAGCGCATTGAGGATCTTCACCGCGCCCTGCAGCGCATCGACGCCGGTCGTGGGAATGGCCGCATGCGCCATCTTGCCGTGCACCGTCACTTCCATCTGCAGGCAGCCGTTGTGGGCGGTGACCACTTCGTAGCTGAAGCCGGCCGCGATCATCAGGTCGGGCTTGGTGAGCCCCTGCTTGAGCAGCCAGCCCGGGCCGAGGATGCCGCCGAACTCTTCGTCGTAGGTGAAGTGCAGCTCGACGCTGCCCTTGGTCGGCTTGGCCACGGCTTCGAGCGCGCGCAGCGCGAAGGTAAAGCTCGCGAAGTCGCTCTTGCTCACGGCGGCCGCGCGGCCGTAAAGGCTGCCGTCGGCAATTTCGCCGCCGTACGGGTCGTGCGTCCAGCCTTCGCCGGGCGGCACCACGTCGCCATGTGCATTGAGGGCCACGGTGCGGCCGCCGGCGCCGTAGGGGCGGCGAACGATCAGGTTAGTGATCGACTCGAGGCCATAGTCCTTCACCTCTTGCTCCGGCACGGCGTGCTTCTCGGCGTCCAGGCCGAAGTCCTTCAGCAACTCGGCCGTGCGCTCGGCGTGCGGCGCGTTGTTGCCGGGCGGGGTGTCGGTGGGCACGCGCACCAGTTGCTGCAGGAGCTGCACTTCTTCGTCGAAGTGCGCGTCGATCCAGGCGTCGAGCTTGGCGTAGTCGGTCATGTGTTTTCTTTTCAGTGCGCTTGTTCGGCGGCAAGGTTGTCCAGCAGGTTCTGGAAGGCCTGTACGGCCAGCTGAATGTCGTCGTTGGTGCTCGATTCGAGCGGGTTGTGGCTGATGCCCGAGTTGATGCCGCGCACGAAGAGCATGGCCTGCGGCATCACCTCGTGCAGCTTCATTGCGTCGTGACCGGCGCCGCTAGGCATGCGAAAGAGTGGAATGCCCAGCGCATCGACCGCCTTTTCCCAGCGCTGCTGCCAGTCCGGCGCGCTGGGCGCGGCAGAGGCGCGCATCGTTTCTTCGAGCTCATGGCGCACGCCGCGGCGTTCGCAAATGGCCTTGAGTTCGGCCAGCACGTCGTCGGCCAGCGCATCGCGTTGCGCATTGTTTGGCGCGCGCAGGTCGAGGCTGAATTTGCAGCGCCCCGGCACCACGTTGATCGACCCGCTCGGCACTTCGAGCATGCCCACGGTGCCGACGGAGTCGCCGTCCTTTGCCGCACGCTGCTCGGTGTAGAGAATGAGTTCGGCCACAGCGGCGGCCGCATCGCGGCGGCGGTCCATGGGCGTGGTGCCCGCGTGGCTGGCCGTGCCGATGATCTCGCCCACGTAGCGCACGCCGCCGTTGATGGCCGTGACGATGCCCAGCGGCAGGTCGAGCTCGGTGAGCACCGGGCCCTGTTCGATGTGCACTTCGACAAAGCCGAGGTATCGCGCCGGGTCGCGCTGGATCTTCGGGATGTCGGCTTCGTCCAGGCCCGCGTGCTTCATGGCTTCGCGCATGGTGATCCCGTCGGCGTCCTTCTGGTCGAGCCAGCGCGGATCGAAGTGGCCGATGAGCGCGCCCGAGCCCAGGAAGGTGGCTTTGTACCGCTGGCCTTCTTCCTCCGCAAAGCCCACCACCTCGAAGGCGAAGGGCAGGCGCCTGCCCTGGCGCTTGAGTTCGCGCACGCAGGCCATCGGCACGAAGATGCCCAGCCGACCGTCGTACTTGCCGCCGTTGCGCACGGTGTCGTAGTGCGAGCCGGTGAGCAGGGTCTTGGCATCGGGCGTTGCGCCTTCGTAGCGGCCGACCACGTTGCCGACCGCATCGATGTGCACGGAGTCGAAGCCGCAGTCGCGCATCCAGCTCGAAATCTGCTGCGCGCAGGCACGGTGCGCGTCGGTCAGGTAGGTCACGGTGAGCTGGCCTTTTTCGGCGTAGCCCGGATCGGTATGCGCCGAGAGTGCTTCGTGCCAGTCCCACACGTCGTTGCCAAGAGAGATGTCGGCGCCGAACTTGTCGTCCAGGCGAATCTCGGCAATGCGATGGATGTTGCGCAGCGCTTCGCCGAGCTCGAATTCAGGGTGGTTGAACAACCGGCGCTCGAAGGTGTCGATGATCTCGCGCTTCGAAAGGCCCGTGCCGCGGGGCCCGCGCACCGCAAGAATGAAGGGAAAGCCGAATTTCGCGTTGTAGTCGGCATTGAGCTTCTGGATCTTTGCGAACTCTTCGGGCGTGCAGTCGGTCAGGCCGGCCTTGCTCTGCTCGTTGGTCGATTCGGCCGTGAGCGTCTTGCTGATCATGGCCTTGCCCGCGAGCTCGGGGTGGGCGCGAATGAGGCCGATCTTTTCTTCGGCCGACGAAGCGGCCAATGCCTGTACCAGCGCATGCTTCAGGTGCGCGAGCGAGCGGAAGGGGCGCGCGGCGAGTGCGCGTTGCGCAATCCAGGGCGAATGCTCGTAGATGCCGTCGAGGAGGGCCACGGCTTCGGCCGGTACGGCCGCGTTGAGTTGGGCAATGGTGAGGCTCATGGTCAGCTTCCTGAGGCGGCAGATTCGAAGGGATGCGCCTGCTTCCAGTGCCGCGCGATGTCGACGCGCCGGCAGACCCACACGCGGTCGTGCTGGCCAATGTGGTCGAGAAAGCGCTGCAGCGCGGTAATGCGGCCGGGCCGCCCGAGCAGCCGGCAATGCATGCCGATGCTCATCATCTTGGGGCTGTTGTCGCCGGCGGGATCGCCTTCGGCATAGAGCGCGTCGAAGGTGTCCTTCATGTATTGGAAGAACGGGTCGGCATGCGAGTAGCCCTGCGGCAGCGCAAAGCGCATGTCGTTGCAGTCGAGCGTGTAGGGCACGATGAGCTGCGGCACCACCGTGCCGTCGGTTTTCTGCACCTTCATCCAGAAGGGCAGGTCGTCGCCGTAGTAGTCGCTGTCGTATTCGAAGCCGCCGTAGTCGGCCACGAGGCGGCGGGTGCGGGGGCTGTCGCGGCCGGTGTACCAGCCGAGCGCGCGTTCGCCGGTGAGCTTTTCAATCGCTTCCATGCCCAGGCGCATGTGCTCGCGCTCGGTGGCTTCGTCGAGGTTCTGGTAGTGAATCCAGCGCCAGCCGTGGCAGGCGATTTCATGGCCCAGTTCCTTGAAGGCGGCGGTGAGCTCGGGGTAGCGCTCCAGCGCCATGCCCACGCCGAACACCGTGAGCGGCAGGCCGCGCTTTTCGAATTCGCGCAGGATGCGCCACACGCCGGCACGCGAGCCGTACTCGTAGATGCCTTCCATGCTGATGTGCCGGTCCGGAAAGCTCGCCGGGTTGAACATCTCGGAGAGAAATTGCTCGGAGCCCGCGTCGCCGTGCAGCGTGGCGTTTTCGCCGCCCTCTTCGTAGTTGAGGACGAACTGCACCGCAATGCGCGCGCCGCCGGGCCATTGGGCATGCGGCGGGTTGCGGCCGTAGCCGACGAGGTCGCGCGGGTAGGGCAGGGTGGTGTCGTAGACAGTCATGGGGTCATGGAATCTTCAGGACAGTGCAAGCGAGATGTCGTTGGTCGGAACCTTGCGGTCGAACGTGAGGTTGGCCTCGACGTGTTCCAGGTGTTCGGTCATGAGGCGCACGGCGCGCTCTTCGTCGCGGGCGGCCAGCGCCTTCACGATGTCGGCGTGCTCGTCGTTGGAGTGCTCGGCCGCGCTGGTGCTCTGGTACATGAGCGTGATGAGGGCGCAGCGCGAGATCAGCTCGCCGAGAATTTGCGCCAGCACCTGGTTGCCCATGAGTTCGGCCATGCGCACGTGGAAGTCGCCCAGCAGCTCGGTGCGGCCCGAAATGTCTTCGCCCGACACGGCGGACTTTTCGAGCGCCACGTGTTCCTTGAGCGCCTTGATCTTCGCCGGCGTGACGGTGCGCACGAACTCGCGCGTCATCTCGGCCTCGAGCATTCGGCGCACCGCGAACACCTGCCGGGCTTCGTCGACAGCCGGTGCCGCCACGAAGGCGCCGCGCGCGGGCTCGAGGCGAATGAGCTTGTTCTGCGACAGTTGGAACAGCGCCTGGCGCACCAGCGTGCGCGACACACCGAAGTGGTCGGCCAGCTTTTGCTCGGCCAGCTTGGTGCCGGGCTGCAGCCGGTGCTCGACGATTGCCTTGGTGAGCGCGTCGACGATCGAACGGGTGGTGGAGGACTCCATGTTTTTCATGATAGACCCAAAGCCGGTAACTGTATACACTTTTGTCCACCGGAATTTCCCGCCCCATCCGAACCTCGGTTCCATCATTGAAGGAGCGCCCCATGGGCCTGAGCACCCACGTACTGGACACGATGCACGGCGGCCCCGCCGCCGGCATGGAGGTGGCGCTGTACACCACCCAAGGCGACGCCGCGACGCTGGTGAAGCGTTTCACGCTCAATTCAGACGGCCGCAGCGACGGGCCGCTCTACGACAACAACTCGCTCAAGGTCGGCACCTACCGGCTGGTGTTCGACGTGGCGGGTTATTTCAAGGCGCGCGGCGTGAAGCTGCCCGAGCCAAATTTCCTGAACAAGGTGTCGCTGGACTTCGGCGTGGCGCACACCGACCAGCACTACCACGTGCCGCTGCTCGTGAGCCCGTGGAGCTACTCCACGTACCGCGGCTCCTGAGGGTCAGTCGCCTTGCAGCTGCCCTTCGGTGAGCGTGTCGAGCTGGAAGCGCCCGCTCTTGTCCCACAGCCAGGTGTCGGTCCACGTGACGGCACCCAGGCGCGTGGCCGCAGGGAAGGGCGCGGCCTGCAGCACGAAGCGTTCGATTTCGGCGATGACCTCGGGCGCGTGCTTGGGCGCGCGCATCCAGTGCAGAGACACCACCTTGCCGCCGGCATCGAGGTTGACCTGCAACGTGCCGACGGCGTACAGCAGGGGCGGCAACTGGCCGCTGTAGATGCGCGACCTGTTGGCTTCGTAGATGTGGCGTGCGGCATCGCGGCGGTACTCGCGCGCGGTGGCGGCATTCGAAGCGCGGGGCGCGGCGCCGGCCCCTCCGCGATCGGTCTTGACGTCGCTCAGCTGTCCCGGAACGGTGCCGGTGCTCCCGCAGCCGGCAAGCCAGAGAGCGCAAGAAAGAACGGATGCCGCCAAGGCAAGGCGACGGGGCGTAAGCTGACGATTCATCGCCGGGTTTATACCGTGAGTCTCGTGCAACCCCGCAACCGAAGGTATCGGAAATGAACGGCATGGTCGATCAATTGCTCACGCGCCTTGCGCGCGAAGACGCGGTGCTGGTGCGCGTCGAATCGACCCAAGGATCGGCGCCGCGCGAAGCCGGCACATGGATGGCGGTGTGGGCCGAAGGGCTCACGGGCACCATCGGTGGCGGCCAGCTCGAGTTCCAGGCCACGCAGGAAGCGCGTGAGCTGCTCGCAGGCCAGCGCGCCATCGACGGCATCCAGCGCTACCCGCTCGGCCCGAGCCTGGGGCAGTGCTGTGGCGGCGTGGTGTTTCTCTTGTACCGGCGCATCACGGCCGCCGATGCCCCGGCGCTGCAACGCGACTTGGTCGCCCAGCTCAAGCCCGTGGCGCTGTTCGGCGGCGGCCATGTGGGCGCTGCGCTCGCGCGGCTGCTGGCCAGCCTGCCGTTTACCGTGCGCTGGATCGACAGCCGTGACGGCGTGTTCCCCGAGGCGCTGCCGGCACAGATCGACACCGAGCATTCCGAGCCCGTGCAGGACGCCGTGGCCGCGCTCGCACCGGGCAGCCGCGTGCTGATCATGAGCTTCAGCCATGCCGAAGACCTGGACATCGTCATCGCCTGCCTCAAGCGGCTGCGCACGCATAACGACCTGCCCTACATCGGCTTGATCGGCAGCAAGACCAAGTGGGCCACCTTCAGCCACCGGCTCGAGGCGCGGGGCTTCACGCCCGAAGAACTGGCGCGCATCACTTGCCCCGTCGGCGTGCCCGGCATCACCGGCAAGGAGCCGGAAGTGATTGCCGTGGCGGTGGCGGCACAGTTGTTGCAATCGCTGGGTTGAACAGGGTTTTCCCGGCGGCGACGCCTTCAAAAAAGCAAACCGCCACTTGCCAAAACTGTATACACTTTCAGTCCACAACAAGCCGCAGCGGAGCGAGGCCCATGTCATGGAGCCTGCGTTCGCGGCACTTTCTCTGCTTACAGCGCCCGCAGTGGTGAGCAGGCTGAAGAAACCCCTTGGCGACGCCCCCACGCGCCCAAGGGGTTGAGAGAGAGCACCTCACATGGAAAGTTACTACCTCGACTGGGCCAACCTGCTGCTGCGCTGGGTCCACGTCATCACCGCCATCGCCTGGATCGGCGCCTCCTTCTACTTCGTGATGCTGGACAACAGCCTCGAGAAGCCGCAGGACCAGGAGTCGCTCGACAAGGGCGTGGGCGGCGAGCAGTGGGCCGTGCACGGCGGCGGCTTCTACAACATGCAGAAGTACGCGCTGGCGCCCAAGAAGCTGCCGGACCACCTGCACTGGTCGTACTGGGAGAGCTACAGCACGTGGATCACGGGCTTTGCGCTCTTCACCATGTCGTACCTGTGGAACGCCAGCACCTACCTGATCGACAAGAGCAAGATGGATTGGCAGCCCGGCGCGGCCATCAGCGTGGCGCTGGCCTTCTTCGTCGTGTTCTGGATGGTGTACGACGGCATCTGCCAGATCTTCGGGCGCCGCAAGCACGGCGACACCATCGTCGGCGTGCTGATCGCGGTGTTCATTGCCTTTGCCACCTGGCTCGCCTGCCAGTGGTTCGCGGGCCGCGCGGCCTTCTTGCTGGTGGGCGCGATGATGGCCACCACGATGAGCGGCAACGTCTTCTTCTGGATCATTCCGGGCCAGCGCAAGAACGTGCAGGCGCTGCGCGAAGGCCGGGCGGTCGATCCGGTGCACGGCCAGCGCGGCAAGCAGCGCAGCGTGCACAACACCTACTTCACGCTGCCGGTGCTGTTTGCCATGCTGAGCAACCACTACAGCTTCACCTACACGCACAAGTACAACTGGATCGTGCTGCTGCTCATCATGCTGGGCGGTGCGGCCATTCGCCAGTTCTTCGTGGTGCGGCATCGGTTCAAGCTCGGCAACGCGGGCAACCCGCTGCCCTATGCGCTGGTCGGCATCGTGGTGCTGGGCCTCACCATCGTGTGGATGAAGCCCGAGCCGGCTGCGGCGCCCGCGGCTGCAGCAGCAGCGCCCGCCGTGGCGTTCAAGGACGTGCAGAAGGTGCTCGAGCAGCGCTGCTTCATGTGCCACGGCGCCGCCGTGCAAATGAAGAACGTGCGCGTCGACACGCCCGACCAGGTGGCGGCGCATGCCCAAGCCATCTACCAGCAGGTGGTAGTGACGAAGATCATGCCGATGAACAACACAACGAGCATGACCGACGAAGAGCGCGCATTGATCGGCCGCTGGTTCCAGGCCGGCGCCAAGACGAACTAGACGCAGGGATAGACCGCGGTCAAGAGGGCGGACCGCCGTTCGCCGCACAATTGCCGGATGGAGACAAAGCAAGCCATGACCGCATCGAGCCCTTCTTTCGGCCCCACCCCTGACCCGCGCAAAGCACCGCGCGCCTTCCTCGAACATCTTTACCGCGTGGCGGTAGACCGCGCGCTGCCGCTTTCCACGCTGGGCGCGCATCTGCCGAAGCCGCCGGACCCGAAGAAAGGCCGCACGCTGGTGCTCGGCGCGGGCAAGGCGGGCGGCTCGATGGTGCAGGCGCTCGAAGCCCTGTGGCCGGCCGATGCGCCGCTGTCGGGCCTCGTCGTCACGCGCTACGACCACATTCCGCCCCGCCCCGAAGGCGTGCCCCAGCGCATCGAACTCGTCGAGGCTGCGCACCCGGTGCCCGATGCGGCCGGGCAGCAGGCGGCTGAGCGCATCCTTGCGCTGACGCAGGGCCTTACGGCCGATGACCTGGTGCTGTGCCTGATCTCGGGCGGCGGTTCGTCGCTGCTGGTGCTGCCGGCCGAAGGCCTCACGCTGGAAGACAAGCAGCGCATCAACAAACAACTGCTCGACAGCGGCGCGCACATCGGCGAGATGAACTGCGTGCGCAAGCACCTCTCGCGCATCAAGGGTGGCCGGCTGGCCGCGGCCTGTGCGCCGGCGCGCGTGGTCACGCTCACCATCAGCGACGTACCGGGCGACGATGCGGCCGTCATTGCGAGCGGCCCCACGGTGCCCGACGCCACCACTTGCGCCGACGCGCTGGCCATTCTCGACCGCTACGGCATCGAGGTGCCGGCGCCGGTGCGCGCCCAGCTCGAAAGCGGCGAACTCGAAACCCCGAAGCCGGGCCATGCGGTCTTCAAGGGCCATGAAGTCCACATGATCGCCACGCCGCAGCAGTCGCTCGAAGCCGCGGCCAAGGCGGCACGCGAAGCCGGCATCGAGGCGCACATCCTCAGCGACGAAATCGAAGGCGAATCGCGCGAGGTGGGCAAGATGCACGCGGCGCTGGCGCGCGCCGTGGCGAACCGCGGCCAGCCCTTTGCGCGGCCGTGCGTCATTCTTTCGGGCGGCGAAACCACCGTCACGATCCGGCCGCGGCAGCCCGGCCAGGCCAAGGGCCGCGGAGGCCGGGCCGGCGAACTTTGCATGGGGCTGGCCGGCGCACTCATGGGCCAGCCGCAGGTGTGGGCGCTGGCCGCCGACACCGACGGCATCGACGGCGTGGAAGACAACGCCGGCGCCTTCGTGACGCCCGACACGCTGGCGCGCGCCGCCGCGGCCGGGCGCAAGCTGTCGGACCACCTCGACCGCAACGACGCGTACGGCTACTTCGACGCGATTGGCGACCTGTTCGTGACCGGCCCCACGAACACCAACGTCAACGACTTCCGCGCGCTCCTGATTCTGTAGCGGCTGCAACGGCAAAAGGGGCCGGTTTCCCGGCTCCGGCGGCCTTCGCGAACTCGGGTTAATCTATGCACCCGGCGGCAAATTGCCGCCGCTGTCGCAAGCGCACCTTCCGGGTGCCGCATCGCGCATCCAGATTTCCCCTTTTTCACCATCCAGTCCTCGAAGGAAAAGTTCGCCATGACCGCCAGCTACACCGACACCCGCCTGCTGATCGACAACGAATGGGTCGACGCCACCGGCGGCAAGACCCTGGACGTCGTGAACCCGGCCACCGGCAAGGCCATCGGCAAGGTGGCGCATGCCAGCATCGCCGACCTCGACCGCGCCCTGGCCGCCGCCCAGCGCGGCTTTGAAAAGTGGCGCAACACGCCCGCCAACGAGCGCGCCGCCATCATGCGCCGCGCCGCCGGCCTGATCCGCGAACGCGCCCCCGAAATCGCCAGGCTGCTCACGCAGGAACAAGGCAAGCCGCTGGCCGAAGCCAAGGGCGAAACGCTGGCCGCCGCCGACATCATCGAATGGTTTGCCGACGAAGGCCGCCGCGTCTACGGCCGCATCGTGCCCTCGCGCAACCTGGCTGCGCAGCAACTGGTGATCAAGGAGCCGCTCGGCCCTGTCGCCGCCTTCACGCCCTGGAACTTCCCCATCAACCAGATCGTGCGCAAGCTCGGCGCCGCGCTGGCCACCGGCTGCTCGTTCCTGGTAAAGGCGCCTGAGGAAACCCCGGCATCGCCCGCCGCGCTGCTGCAGGCTTTCGTAGATGCCGGCATTCCGCCCGGCACCGTGGGCCTGGTGTTCGGCAACCCGGCCGAGATTTCGAACTACCTGATCTCGCACCCGATCATCCGCAAGGTCACCTTCACGGGCTCCACGCCGGTCGGCAAGCAGCTGGCCGCACTGGCCGGCGCGCACATGAAGCGCGTCACCATGGAGCTGGGCGGCCACGCACCGGTCATCGTCGCTGAAGACGCCGACGTCGCCCTGGCCGTCAAGGCCGCGGGTGCCGCCAAGTTCCGCAATGCCGGCCAGGTCTGCATTTCGCCCACCCGCTTCCTGGTGCACAACAGCCTGCGCGAAGAATTCGCCCGCACGCTGGTCAAGTACACCGAAGGCCTGAAGCTCGGCGACGGCCTGGCCGAAGGCACCACCATCGGCCCGCTCGCCAACGCACGCCGCCTGACGGCCATGGCCCATGTGCTGGACGATGCGCGCAAGAAGGGCGCAACCATTGCGGCCGGCGGCGAACGTGTTGGTGACACGGGCAACTTCTTCGCACCCACGGTGCTGACGGACGTGCCGCTCGATGCCGACGTGTTCAACAACGAGCCCTTCGGTCCGATCGCAGCGATTCGCGGTTTCGACACGCTTGAAGAAGCCATCACCGAAGCCAACCGTTTGCCGTTCGGCTTGGCAGGCTACGCGTTCACCAAGTCGATCAAGAACGCGCATCTGCTGAGCCAGAGGCTCGAACTCGGCATGCTGTGGATCAACCAGCCCGCCGCACCCTCGCCCGAAATGCCGTTCGGCGGCGTGAAGGATTCGGGCTACGGCTCGGAAGGCGGCCCGGAGGCTCTCGAGGCCTACCTGAACACCAAGGCTGTTTCGATCATGAGCATCTGAGCGGTTCGTTCAGATCGCTCGAGTTCTTGCGAAAAGGCGGCATCGCTTCGGCGGTGCCGCTTTTTTATTTAGTGCGGTGGCGTTGTTCAGGGCGGCGCACCCGCCGACGGGGTACCTTTCTCCGCGAATGTCCCCCGCCTTCGGCTCCTCCTTTATTTCGCTGCGCAAGGCACCCCGCCAGCGGGTGCGTTGCATAGAGCGGTCGTTGATCAGCGGTACACCCAGAGCGTGCCCAGGTGCACAGGGCATCGGGTGCTCCCCGCAGCGAAATAAAGGAGGAGGGGCGCAGCCCCGGGGGACATTCGCGGAGGGGAGTACCCGGTGGCCTTTGCACAAGCCCTGGACAGCAGCGCCCAGAACAAGCGCCAAAAACCGTCACTGCCACCCATACCGGCGCGCATACCACCCCTTGACCGTCTGCGTGAGCGTTGCATAGCCGGCCAGCATCGCGGCCAGCCATGGAAAGTAGGCCAGCGGAAGCGCCTGCAGTCTGAAGTAGTGCGCGAGCCGCCCCATTGGCAGCCAGATACCCGCCGCGGCAATCGCTGCGCCCATGGCCAGCAGCGGCCAGGCGGCGCGGCTTTGCAGGAACGGGATCTTTCGCGTGCGGATCAGGTGCACGATGAGTGTTTGCGACAGCAGGCCTTCGACGAACCAGCCCGACTGGAACAAGGTCTGGTGAGCAACCGTGTTGGCCGAGAACGCGAACCACATCACTGCGTAGGTCAGGATGTCGAACACCGAACTGAGTGGCCCGAAGAACACCATGAACCGCCCCAGGTCGGCCGGGTTCCAGCTTTGCGGCTTGCGCAGGAACTCGGGGTCGACGTTGTCGAACGGAATCGCAATCTGCGACACGTCGTACAGCAGGTTCTGCACCAAGAGGTGCAGCGGCAGCATCGGCAAGAATGGGAGGAACGCGCTCGCCACCAGCACCGAGAACACATTGCCGAAATTCGAGCTCGCCGTGAGCTTGATGTACTTGAGCATGTTGGCGAACGTGCGGCGGCCTTCGATCACGCCCTGCTCCAGCACCATCAGGCTCTTCTCCAGCAGGATGATGTCCGCCGACTCCTTGGCCACGTCCACCGCGCCGTCCACCGAAATGCCGATGTCCGCCGCACGCAATGCCGGCGCATCGTTGATGCCGTCGCCCATGAAGCCGACCACGTGTCCGTTGGCATGCAGCGCGTGCACGATGCGCTCCTTGTGCGCCGGCGTGAGCTTGGCGAACACCTGGTGCTGCTCGACCAGCGTGCGCAACCCCGCATCGTCCAGCGCCTCGATCTCGCGGCCGAGCACCACGTGGCCCGCCTCGATGCCCACGTCGCCGCAAACCTTGCGTGCGACCAGTTCGTTGTCGCCCGTGAGCACCTTCACCGCCACGCCATGCTCCGCCAGGGCGCGCAGCGCGGGCGCGGTCGATTCCTTCGGCGGATCCAGGAATGCCACGTACCCCAGCAGCGTGAGCCCGGATTCATCGGCCACGCCGTAGACAGGCTTGCGGGCGTTGGCTCTCAGTGCACGGCTGGCGACGGCCACCACGCGCAGCCCCTGCGCGTTCAGCTCCGATGCCACGCGGTGGATGCTCGCCAGCAAGTCGCCATCGAGCGCCAGCACTTCCGCGCCGCGCTCCACCGCGGTACACACAGAAAGAATTTCTTCGAGCGCACCCTTGCAAATCAGCAGGTGCTCGCTGCCGCCGTTCTCCACCACCACCGACATGCGGCGGCGCGAGAAGTCGAACGGCACTTCGTCGATCTTGCGCCAGGCCGTCTGCAGCCGCGTCTCGGGCTGCATCTCGGCGTGGTTCAGCACGGCCTTGTCGAGCAGGTTCTTCAGGCCCGTCTGGTGAAAGCTGTTCAGGTAGGCCAGCTGCAGCACTCGGTTCGACGCCTCGCCCCAGGCGTTGGTGTGGCGCTCCAGCACGATGCGGTCCTGCGTCAGCGTGCCGGTCTTGTCGGTGCACAGCACGTCCATGGCGCCAAAGTTGTGAATGGCTTCGAGCCGCTTCACGATCACCTTCTGGCGCGACATCACCACCGCGCCCTTGGCGAGCGTGGCGGTCACGATCATCGGCAGCATCTCGGGCGTGAGCCCGACGGCGATCGACAGCGCGAACAGCGCCGCCTCCCACCAGTCGCCCTTGGACACGCCGTTGATCACCAGCACCAGCGGCGCCATCACCAGCATGAAGCGGATCAGCACCCAGCTCACGCGGTTGATGCCGGCCTGGAACGCGCTCGTGCCCTGGTCGGCGGCGGCCACGCGCTGCGCGAGCGCGCCGAAGAAGGTGCGGTTGCCGGTGTGCACGATCAGCGCGGTGGCGGTGCCGCTGATCACGCTGGTGCCCATGAACAGAAGGTTCTCGCGCTCCAGCACGCCGGCTTCGGGGCTGCCCCGGTCGGTGGTCGGAAATTTTTCGACCGGCATGGCTTCGCCCGTCAGTGCGGACTGGCTGATGAACAGGTCCTTGGCGCCCAGCAGGCGGCAGTCGGCCGGAATCATGTCGCCGGCCGAAAGCGCGATCACGTCGCCCGGCACAAGGTCGCGCATCGGCACTTCGACGCGCGGAGCGCTCGCGGCGCCCCGTTCCGGCCGCAGCACGGTGGCGGTGTTGCTCACCATCGCCTTCAACCGCTCGGCCGCCTTGTTGGAGCGCGACTCCTGCAAAAAGCGCAACACCGTCGACAGCCCCACCATGCTGCCGATCACGAGTGCCGCCTTCATGTCTTCGGTCACGTAAGACACGAGCGCCAGCACCGTGAGCAGCAGGTTGAACGGATTGCGGTAGCACTGCCAGAGGTGCGTCCACCACGGCAAAGGCTGCTCGTGGCGAACCTCGTTGCTGCCAAGGCGCTTGCGCAGCGCCTGTGCCTTCTCTTCGCCCAGGCCCTGTGGCGAGCTGCCGAGTGCGGCGAGCAGCTCGCTTGCATCGGCGTGCGATGCGGCGGCCAGCGCCTTCGCAATGTCCGGCGGCATGGCGGCGGAGGCTACGCCGACGGGCTTCGAGCCCAGCATCGTCTGCCAGCGCTCGAAGTGATGCAGCATGCGGCGGCTGCGCAGGAAGCTCTCGAAAACGGACTTCAGGACGTTCTTCATTCTTTTTTCCTTCGCGGCGCGGGCCGCGAAGGGAAGAACCTCCCGCGTCAATCAGGCGTGGGAATCCCCTTGCGGCGCGGTGCGCTGCAAACTGTTGTTATCGATGGGTCGGAACATGGGTGGCGCGCAGGGGCGCCAATGAGAAGCGGGGTCCATGGAAGGCCTCCTTGATTCGTGCGTGCCGAGCTGTGCGGTGCTGCGTTTCAGCGTTGCGTGGTGCGGGAGGGTTGTTCCAGCAGCAGGAAGAAGCTGCGGATGCGCCGCGTGGTCCAGAGCGCGGCGGCGCGGTCCAGCGTCTCGTTGTCGAGGTCCTGCCTGCTGGCGGCTTCGCGCGCAGGCGCGTGCGCCGACGGGCGAACGGCGTCCTGCACCGGCTGCTGGTGCTGCTGACGAGATTGGAATTGACGCATGGCAAGGCTCCTTCGCGGTGAAGGGCCTCGCGCACGGACGCACGCAAGCTGACTGAAAAAGTCAGTGACGCAGAACGGCGGGATTCGGAAGGGGAGAACCGCTGGCCTGATGGGCGAACGGGTCACGCTGCGTGCACGGCGGCCGCAGCGCAAGAGAGCCTGCGCTAGAGGGCCGGATGTGTCACGCCTGCCGAGGCACGCGTCTTGTCACTGATCCAACTGGCACTGTCCACGCACGAGGCTCCGAAGTGAAGATCTTGCGATTGTTGCACTGCGTCATGAGGTGCGTCAACCCTTGGCGGCATATTCCGCGCTGCCAGCGCGGTGGCTCCGAAGGTGCGGGAGCGCCTTCTGGCTTCAGTTGGCGATGCACTGAAACAGCACGCCCGACTCGGCCGGCGCCCTGCCGAGCCACTTGGGCGTTGCATTCCGTGCGCTGCAGTAGTCGGAGGCCTGCACGTAGGTAGGGGCACGCAGCGCGCCGTCGCGAAACGGCGTCACCTCGTTGGGAGGCGAGGAGCAGCCGGTAACAACAAGCAAGGCGAGCGGAAAAAGAAGGTGCCGGTTCATCAGGCCATTCTAAGTAGGAGCAGGCGGTTCGCCGCCCGGCGGCGCGGCGCACTTATTCGCACAGCGAACGAATTTCCGGCGGAATCGGCACCGCGCGGATACCGCCGCCTTCGCGCCGGGCCGCAAAGATGCGCACTTCCTCGCACTCGAGAATCAGCTCGTCGCCACGCGTCACGCGGTAGGTCTGCACAAAGCTCTTGTCGCGCCACTCGGCAATGCGCACCGCAATGTGCAGCGTGTCGCCGTAGCTCGCGGCCTTGACGAAGCGCGTGTGCGTGTCGACCAGTGGGGTGCCGATCACACCGAGCGTCTTGGTGGTTTCTTCCCAGCGCGGTACGCCGCATTCCGCAAAGAAGTGGCGCGAAGCCGCATCGATCCAGCGGAAGAAGTTGGGAAACCAGACGATGCCGGCCGGATCGCAGTCGCCGAACTCGACGCGCGCGGTGTAGGTGATTTCTTTGCTGCTGCTCATCTGTTCATTGTCGCGGTGCTCAGTCGGCAACGATTTTCCGTTCGCGGATCAGCGCCCCGAAGCGCTGCGAATCGGCCGCGGCGCGTTGCTGGAAATCGGCCGGCGAGCCCGGCAACGCTTCGCCGCCCAGCGCGGCAATGCGCTCCTTCACGGCCGGCAGCGCAAGCGCGCGGTTGATCTGCGTATTGAGCTGCGCCACCACTTCGGGCGGCGTGCCCGCGGGCGCATAGAAGCCGAACACCGTGTCGGCATCGAAGCCACGCAGTCCGGCCTCGTCGAGCGTGGGCACATCAGGAAACTGCGGCGAACGGTGCGGGCTGCCCACCGCCAGCAGCCGCAGCTTGCCGGCGCGCACCTGCTGCAGGCCGATGCCAGGATCGAACGCATAGTCGATCCGGCCCGCGAGCAGGTCCTGCAGCGCAGGGGCGGCGCCGCGGTAGGGCACATGCAGCGCGAAGACGCCGGCTTGGCTCTTGAACATTTCGCCCGCCAGGTGCGGCGAGCTGCCGTTGCCCGGCGAGCCGTACGAGAGCTTGCCCGGGTTGGCCTTGAGGTACGAGATGAATTCGCGCACGTTGGTGGGCGGCAGCGAAGGCTTGGCCACCAAAAAGACCAGCACGCGCGCGGCCGCTGCCACCGGCACCAGGTCCTTGGCCGGGTCGAAGCTCATGCGCGAATACAGGTGCGGGTTTACCGACACCATGCCACCGGAACTCATGAGCAGCGTGTAGCCGTCGGCGGGCGCGCGCGCCACCGACTCACCGCCGACGTTGCCGTTGGCACCGGCGCGGTTCTCGATGACCACGGGTTGCTTGAGCGATTCCTGCAGCGGCTGCGAGACCGCACGCGCGATCTGGTCCGCGGCGCCGCCCGGCGGAAAGTTGACGACCACCTTGATCGGCTTGGCCGGCCATGCGCCGGACTGCGCCTGAGCATGCGTCTGCGCATGCGTGCAGGCCAAGAGCGCGCAGGCGGCGGTCAAAACAAGGCGGCGTCGCCAGGGAAGGGTGGGTTGGGGCATGGTGTTGTGTCTCCTTGGTTGTTATGAAATCTGCATCAGGCAGTGGTGGAAGGCGGCCGCTTCATCCAGCGGATTGGCTGCGCCTGCAATGGCCGGGGTGCCGCGCCGTGGCGCAACAGCGCGGCGTCGAGCGCCTTGCCGCCTTCGTCCGCCAGGGCCGCCTCGCGCGCCGCGGCAACCGCCTCTGCGCGCTTCGTTGCAGACAAGGCCGTACGGCCCGCGAGCTCGTCGATCACGTGCAGCAGGTTGTGCTTGCCGCGTTCATTGGTGCTGCCATAGCCCTTGATGAGCCGTCCGCACAGTGCGACTTCGCGGCCCAGTGACCAGGTTTCACGTGTGCCGCTTTCCACGGCCGCGAGCCAACGTTCGATCAAGGCTTGTTCTTCGGCAAAGCGCTGGCCGCGCCGGCGCAGCCATTTGAGCGAAGACAGAAGGCGCAGCGACGCCATGCCGAGCACCGAGTGGCTGCCCACCTTGAGCGGCAGGCCCCAGGGCTCCCGGCCGCGCGTCTGGCGGGTGCGGTCCCATGCGGTCACGCGGCGCGAAAGGCCGGGCGGCAGCAGCGCGGCGAATTCGGGCGCGCCGGGCTTGAAGTGGTCGTAGATCTTCACGATGTCTTCATCGGAGGCACGCACTTCCTGCCGCACGCGCTGCGCACGGCTTGCTCGGCCCTTGAGCGCGGCCACGCGAACGATGTCGTCGAAGGCCATCCACAGTGCGAGCCAGCGCGCGGCCTCACGGGTGATGGCAAAGCCCTGCGCACCGGCCGGGTCGGCGGCACGCTCGGCATCGAGCACCCTGGCCAGCCGCGCGGCATAGAGCTTGGCGTAGTCAGCGTCCTGGTAGTCGAGCACGCGCGCATGGCCGAGCGCGAGCATGTCGTGCACCGCCGGTGGAAAGCGCCGCGCCACGTCGTCGGGCAGCGCGCGCGCCGGTGGCGGTGCGTCGGCCGTGTCGCCCGCCATGATGCTGCTCACGAAGGCGGCCTGCGCGCGCGGCGCGCTTACCGCATCGAAGGCGGCGGCAAAGCCGCGCAGGCTGGCCGCGGCCATTTTGTTCAGCTTTTCAGGCGCGCTGGTGTCGCCGCCGCGCACCACGTGCTCGTAGGCCTCGCGCGGAAAGGGGAAAAGGCCGCTGCCCGCAATGGCGCCGAGCATCACGGCGCTGACCACCGTGCCGGCCTCGCGCGCCACGGCGTTCATGTCGAACACATGGTGCTCGCGGCTGAAGGCCTTGACCACGTCGAGCAGGTGCTGCGCATCGGCGCGGCCGTCGCCGGGCTGCATGCGTTCGGCCGTGGTGAAGATGCGCGCCGAAGAGCTGATGACCAGCGTGCGCAGCGGTGCGCTCATGCCGTTGCCGATCTGCCGCGCGGTCTCGAGCAGTTCCGAAGAGACGATGGCGTCGAGCGCGCCCGGCACCGGGCTCAGGCTGAACACCGGCCGCCTGCCGGCGAGCTGCGCGAGCGGCACGGGAAACACTTCGATGTAGTAGGTGGTGGCGCCGGTGCGCTGCGCCACGCCGGGAATCGACGTGCTCTGCGCGGCATAGCCGGCGTGGCGGGCAATGTCGACCAGCCACTCGGTAAGCACGCCGCCGCCTTCGCCGCCCAGGGCGCAGACGAGAAGGGTGATGGGTCGGTTCTGTTCCATGGCGTGACTCATGCGGGTTGAAGGGCGCGCACCACGGCCCCGCGCAGCGAGTGCAGCAGGCGTTCGTGCCATTTCGGGTTCTGCACCACCTCGGCGCGATAGAAGCTGGGGCACAGCGTGGCCGCATGCGCGTTCTCGCCGCACAGGCCGCAGCCCACGCAGCCATCGATCACGGTGGCCACCGGGTCGACCTTGAGCGGATCGGGGTTGTCCTTCAGCGTGAGCGTGGGGCAGCCCGAAAGGCGAATGCAGGCGTGGTCGCCGTTGCACACGTCTTCGTCGACGCCGTACTTCACGCGCACCACGCGCTCGCCTTTCTTGAGCAGGCTTGCAATCCACGGCTTGATGCGGCGCTGGCGCTCCAGCTGGCACTCGCCTTCGGCAATCACCACCTTCAGGCCGTTGAAGTCGCTGGTAAGCGCTTCGGTCAGCGTCTTGCGCATGCGCTCCACGTCGTAGGTGGTCACGGTGCGCATCCACTTCACGCCCAGGCCCGTCAGCGTGGCCTCGATGGTCTGGTTCTTGTCGACCAGGCTCTGCTGCTTGTCGACCGCGCGCTCCTTCATCTCGTCGTCGGGCGTGGAGATGATGTCCTGCGTGCCGGTGGCCGATGTGTAGCCGTTCTTGAAAATCAGCAGCACCGCGTCGTCGTCGTTGAAGAGCGCGCTCTGCACGCCCGTGAGCAGGCCGTTGTGCCAGAAGCCACCGTCGCCCATGATCGACAGCGTGCGTCGGTTCATCATCGGCGCCACGCCCGCGCGGCTGGCCAGGCTCATGCCGTAGCCCAGGATCGAATGCCCCATCGAGAACGGCTCGAAGGTGCCGAAGGCGTGGCAGCCGATGTCGGCTGCAATGTGCACCGGCCCGGTTTCCTGCTGCGCGAGCTTCAGGGCAGAGAACACCGGGCGCTCGGGACAGCCGACGCAAAAACTCGGCGGCCGGTTGGGCAGCGGCGCGGAGAGCTGGCGCGCCACGGCCTCGCGCCTCTCGCGGTTGCCGGCCAGCCAGGCCGCGGCGGACGAAGAGGCTTCGCCCGGCCCGATGTACTTGGCCGCGAACGTGCCGATGCCGCCCGCGAGCACTTCCACGCCGTATTCACCCGCCGAAGGCAGCATGTCCTTGCCGTGCAGCGGCGTCTGGATGTCGCGCCGGCGCAGCAAGGTGGCGATGTCCTGCTCGATGTATTCGGGCTGGCCTTCTTCCACCACCAGCACCGCGCGCTTGCCCACGCAGAAGTCGGCCACCTGCTCGGGCACCAGCGGGTAGGTCACGTTGAGCACCAGGATCGGGATGTCCGTCTCGCCGAAGGCATCGGCCAGGCCCTGCTGCTGCAGGCTGCGAATCAGCGCGTTGTAGAGCCCGCCCTGCACCACGATGCCCAGGTCGGCGTGGCGACTACCCGGAATGAGTTCGTTGAGCCCGTGCTCCACGATGTAGCGCCGCGCCGCCGGAATACGCTCGTCGCCCTTGAGCTTTTCGTGGCGGAAGGTGACCGGCGGATGCGCGAGCCGCATGTAGTCGAAGCCCGCGGGTTCCGTCATCAGCGCCCGGGTAGAGACGGCCGGCGCAATGTTGTCCTTGCACTCGAAGCTGCCGCGCACATGGCAGGTGCGGATGCGCAGCTCCATGAGGCATGGCATGTTCGAGGCCTCCGAGAGCCGGAAGCCGTGCTCGACCATGCGCACCATCTGGCCGAGGTCGGGCCGCGGATCGAGCAGGCACATGCTCGACTTGAGCGCGTAGGCATGCGTGCGCTCCTGGATCACGCTCGCCCCTTCGCCGTAGTCCTCGCCCACCACCACCAGCACGCCGCCCGTCACGCCGGGCGACGAGAGATTGGAGAGCGCATCGGCCGCCACGTTGGTGCCGACGATGGACTTCCACGTCACGGCGCCACGCAGCGGGTAGTGGATGGAAGCGCCGAGCATCGCGGCCGCGGAGGCCTCGTTGGAGCAGGCCTCCACGTGCACGCCCAGCTCGTCCATGTATGTCTTGGCTTGCACCATCACGTCGAGCAGGTGCGAAACCGGCGCGCCTTGGTAGCCGCCGACGTAGGCCACGCCGGATTGCAGCAGGCCTTTGGTGATCGCGAGGATGCCCTCGCCGTGGAATGTGTCGCCGGCGCCCAGGCGCAGCGATTGCACTTCCTTGCTGAATGAAACTTCCAAGAGATTCGGCTCCGATAAGTTGGTGTGGGTTGATGTGGGGTGAATGGCTGGCGGCAAAGGCGCGCGTTCCCCGCGCCGCGCTTTTAGCCGGCGTTGCGCTGCGGAATCGGTGGCTACTTGCCGGGCGGCATGGCGGCGGTGCCGGGAAAGCGCGCCGCGTAGTAGGCAAGGGTGTCCAGGTCCTCCGGCGGAATGCCGCTCACGGCCTCCGTCATCGCCTGCGTGTAGCCAGGCCGCTTGCCGGTGCGAAAGCCGTGCAGCGTCATCTGCAGGTAGTCTTCGCGCTGCTGTGCGATGCGCGGCACCTGCTGTCCGCCGCTCAGGTCGGCGCCGTGGCAGATCACGCAGCGGTGCGTTTGCGCCAGCGCCTGCCCACGCGCCATGCGGGCGGCATCGGGCGGCGTGGTCGGGGGCGGTGCGGGCACGGCCGGCAGCGTGGCAATGAACTCCGAGAAGCCGCGCAGGTCTTCGTCCTTCATGGTCTTTGCCACCGCCGTCATCGCGGGGTTGTCGCGCCGGCCTTCACGAAACAGGAACAGCTGCGTGATGGCATAGAACGAATGCTGGCCCGCGAGCACCGGTGTTCCCGCCATGTCACTGCGCCCGTTGGTACCGTGGCACGAGGCGCACACCGCCGCATAGCGCTGCGCATAGCTGCCCTGCGCGGCCTGCGTGCCTTGCGCACTGGCGGAAGGCGCTGCCGAAGCGAGGAGCATCATGGCCATGGCTACGCCTGCCTGCATGAAAGCCGCAAGAACGAAACCCCTGCTCATCGGCCGCTGTAGCTGATGCGGTAGATCGCGCCCGCGTGGTCGTCGCTCACGAGCATGGAGCCGTCCTTCAGCACCAGGAAGTCCACCGGCCGCCCGAGATAGTTGTTGTTCTCGACAAAGCCCGTCATGAACGGCTCGACCTTCGCGCCGCCCTTGCCGTCGGGCCATGCAACGGCAATGTCTGCGTACTTCACCGTGCGGTTCCATGGGCCGTGGCGCGCGATGAACATGGCGCCGCGGTACTTGCTCGGGAACATCTTTCCGTTGTAGAACGCAAGGCCCAGGCCGGCCGCGTGCGGGCCGAGCAGCGCCGCGGGCTTGGTGAACTCGCCGCAGTTCTTGCCCCAGCCGAACTCGGGGTCGGCGATGTTGCCCTGGTGGCAATACGGATAGCCGAAGTGCTGGTTGGGCGCAGTCACCACGTTCAGTTCGTCGTTCGGCAGGTCTTCGCTGAGCCAGTCGCGCCCGTTGTCGGTAAACCAGAGGTTGCCCGTCTTCGGATCGAAGTCGAAGCCCACCGTGTTGCGCACGCCGCGCGCCACCGTCTCGATGCCACTTCCGTCCAGGTTCATGCGAAAGATGCGCGCATGCGCCTCGTCGGGGTCGCAGATGTTGCAAGGCGCACCCACTGCGTAGTACAGCTTGTTGTCACGCACGCGCAGGTAGCGCCAGCTGTGGTCTTGCCCCCCGGGCAGCTTGTCGTTGAGCACCGCCGGCGTGCCGGGGTTGTCCAGCTTGTCCTCGATGCCGTCGTAGCGAACGATCTGCTTGTGCGTGGCAAGGTACAGCGCGCCCTTGTGATATTCGATGCCGGTGGCGAACTCGGTCTTGTCGACGATGGTCTTGGGCTTGCGGTCGCCCTTCTCCGCGATGGCATAGACCTTGTTGCCCACGAAGAGCGTGCTCACGAACACCGTGCCCTTGTCGCCCTGGCGGAGCGACCGCGCGTCGAGCACGCCCGAGGCCCAGGTCTCCACCTTGAAGCCCGGCGGCAGCTTGAACTTGGCGGTGGGCAACTGGTCGGCCGCGGTGGGAATAGGGAAGGAAGGAACCGGCGCCATGCGCGTGGCCGCCTCGGTCTTGGGGCGCCCCTTGGCCCAGCCCGGCTCCTCGGCCGGCGGCTGCTGGGCCCATGCGGCAGTGGTGGCAACGCAAAGCAGGGCGGCAATTGCCGCATGCGGACGCAGTCTGGCCATGTCTTGTCTCCTTCTCGTGGGTGGGCTCTTCGTGTTGGCCGACCTTGGGTCGATCGGCAACGGCGGCCAGTGTGCGAGCCCTGCGCCGGGTCTTCAATAAAATAATCGAGCTAAGTAATATGCACACCATGCATATACAAACGATAGACCTCAACCTGCTGCGACTGTTCGATGCGGTCTATCGCGCACGCAGCGTGAGCCGCGCCGCGGAAGAGCTGGGCCTCACGCAGCCCGCCGCCAGCCATGGCCTGGGCCGCCTGCGCCTGCTGCTGAAAGACGCGCTCTTTACGCGTGCGCCCGGCGGCGTGGCGCCCACACCGCGCGCCGACCGGCTGGCCGTTGCGGTGCAGGCCGCGCTCAACACGCTGGAAGAAGCGCTGCAGGAGCCCGGGCGATTCGAGCCGCAGGCATCGCGCAAGACCTTTCGCATTCACATGAGCGACATCGGCGAAGGCCGCTTCTTGCCTCCGCTCATGGCGCGGCTTGGCGAGCTGGCGCCAGGTGTGCGCATCGAGACCCTGCCGCTGTTGCCGACCGACATAGCGCCCGCGCTCGACAGCGGCCGCATCGACTTTGCGTTCGGCTTTTTGCCCAAGGTGCGCGACACGCAGCGCAAGCACCTGCTGAAAGACCGCTACATCGTGCTGCTGCGCAAGGGCCATCCGTTTGCTCGCGGGCGGCGCAACAGCCAAGCGCTCATCGAGGCGCTGCAAACGCTCGAATACGTGGCGGTGCGCACGCATGCGGAAACGCTGCGCATATTGCAGTTGCTCAACCTGGAAGAGCGGGTGCGGCTGACCACCGAGCACTTCATGGTGCTGCCCGCCATCGTGCGCGCCACCGACCTTGCGGTGGTGATGCCGCGCAACATTGCGCGCGGGTTTGCAGAAGAGGGCGGCTACGCCATCGTGGAGCCCGCGTTTCCGCTGCGCGACTTCACGGTTTCGCTGCATTGGAGCAAGCGCTTCGAGGCCGATCCGGCCAACCGCTGGCTGCGGCAGGTGATCACCGAACTGTTCGCGGAGGGCGCTTGATGAAAAAAGCGGCACCCGCCGGGGCGGATGACGCCCGATGTGGCCCAGGAATTGCTCACTGGCTCAAGGGTTTCCCCGTAGCTTGCATACCAGCCCCCACATACGCAATATGGGCGCTGCGGTATGTACCCGGCGGCGCAAGCCGCTAACGTCAACGCTTGGCCGAAACGAGCCGCCCACGAGCACGAAGAGCATGAGCACCGAGAGCAGCAACAAGACCCAACCCATCCGGTTTCTCCACCGCGGAAAAACCGTCGACGTCAGCGGCGTCCACCCCACGCGCTCCGTGCTCGACTGGCTGCGCGAGGACGCGCACTGCACAGGCACCAAGGAAGGCTGCAACGAAGGCGACTGCGGCGCCTGCACCGTGGTCGTCGGCGAACTGGGTGAGGCCGGCGGCCTAAAGCTGCAGACCGTCAACGCCTGCATCCAGTTTTTGCCCACCTTGCACGGCAAGGCGCTCTTCACGGTCGAAGACCTCAAGGACCAGTGCCAGGCCCATGCGGCGGGCGAGACCGAAGTTCAGGCGCAGGACAAGCGCCCGCATCCCGTGCACCGCCTGCACCCGGTGCAGCAGGCCATGGTCGATTGCCACGGCTCGCAGTGCGGCTTTTGCACCCCGGGGTTCGTGATGTCGCTGTGGTCCGCCTACGAGCACCACCAAGCCGAGGGCACCCTGCCCACGCGCCAACAGCTGGCCGACGATCTTTCAGGCAACCTGTGCCGCTGCACCGGCTACCGGCCGATTCTCGACGCCGGCCAACGCATGTTCGACCTGCCTCCGGTGCGGCTCGATGCGCAGCCGGTGGTGGCCGCGCTCACGGCCCTGCAAGGGAATTTGCAGCAAGAGGGCCTCGACTACGCCGCGCCGCTCGGCGCCCGCATCGACCACTTTCATGCGCCCAGAACGCTTGCGCAGCTTGCGGCGCTGCGCGTGCAGAAGCCCGGCGCACAGTTGCTCTCGGGCTCCACCGACGTCGGCCTGTGGGTCAACAAGCAGTTTCGCGACCTGGGCGACATCATCTACGTGGGCGACGTGGCTGAGATGAAGACCATCGAGGCGCGTGCCGACGAGCTCTACATCGGCGCCGGCGCATCGCTCGAATCCGCATTCGAAGCCCTGGTGCAGCGCGTGCCCAGCCTGCAGGACGTGTGGCTGCGCTTTGCGTCGCCGCCCATCCGCCATGCCGGCACCATGGGCGGCAACGTGGCCAATGGTTCGCCCATCGGCGATTCGCCGCCGGTGCTGATGTCGCTCGACGCGGAGATCGAACTGCGCCGTGGCGATGCGGTGCGCCGCATGCCGCTGCCCGATTTTTATGTCGACTACATGAAGAACCAGCTGCAGCCCGGCGAATTTGTGCAGGGCCTCGCGGTTCCGCTCGCGGCCATGCGCCGCCAGGTGCGTGCCTACAAGATCAGCAAGCGCTTCGATTGCGATATTTCCGCGCTGTGCGTCGGTTTTGCGGTGGAGCTGGAAGAGGGCAGCGACACGGTGAAGGCCGTGCGCCTGGCCTTCGGCGGCATGGCCGCCACCGTGAAGCGCGCCGCCCAGGCCGAGGCCGCACTCGTGGGCAAGCCCTGGACGCAAGCCAGCGTGAACGCCGCCAAGCTCGCGCTCGCGCAAGACTTCAAGCCGCTGTCGGACATGCGCGCTTCGGCCGACTACCGGCTGCAGGTGGCGCAGAACCTCATCCAGCGCCTCTGGCTCGAAACCCGCGCCGACGACGCACTCTCGCTCGAAGAGACCAGCGTCTGGAGCGTGATGCCCCATGCCTCGGCCAAGGCCGCGGCGGAAGGAGTCTGACCATGAACAAGCCCATCGACGCCCGCCTGCTGCAGCCCGCCGAGCCCTTTGCCGACTACCTGAAGAACACCGCCGCGCGCATCGACCCCGCGGCCGAGGCGGTGGCGCACGAACTCGGCGCGCGAGTCGGCATCAGCCGGCCGCACGAATCCGCGCACCTGCACGTGGCCGGCGAAGCCACCTACATCGACGACATTCCCGAGATTGCCGGCACGCTGCATTGCGCGCTGGGCCTCTCGCCCGCAGCCAACGGCCGGGTGACGGCGCTGTCGCTCGATGCGATTCGCGCCATGCCGGGCGTGGTGTCGGTGCTGACGGCCGACGACATTCCTGGCACCAACGACTGCGGCTCGATCGTGCACGACGACCCGATATTGCTGTCGCTGAAAGACGGCGGCCAGATCCGCTACCTGGGCCAGCCGGTGTTCGCGGTGATTGCCGAAAGCCGCGATGCCGCGCGCCGCGCCGCCGCAAAGGCCAAGGACGCCATCGCCGTCGAAGCCGAGCCGCCCGTGCTCACGCCGCAGGATGCGCACGCGCGCGGCCAGTATGTGGTGCCGCCAATGCACATCGTGCGCAGCGGCGGCGCGGCCAACGAAGGCGACGAGGCGGCGGTGCGCGCCGCCATTGCCACCGCGCCGCACCGCCACAAGGCCACGCTCGACGTGGGCGGGCAGGAGCAGTTCTACCTCGAAGGCCAGATCAGCTACGCCATTCCTAAGGAGGGCGGCGCGCTGCACATCCATTGCTCCACGCAGCACCCGAGCGAGATGCAGCACCTGGTGGCGCATGCGCTGCACCTGCAGTCGAACGAGGTGCATGTCGAATGCCGGCGCATGGGCGGCGGCTTCGGCGGCAAGGAATCGCAATCGGCGCTGTTCGCCTGCGTGGCCGCGGTGGCGGCCAGCAAGCTGCGCCGCCCGGTCAAACTCAGGCTCGACCGCGACGACGACTTCATGATTACCGGCCGCCGCCACTGCTTTTGGTACGAGTACGACGTGGGCTATGACGACGAGGGACGCATCCTCGGCGCAGAGATCACCATGGTCTCGCGCGCCGGCCACTCGGCCGATCTTTCGGGCCCCGTGATGACGCGTGCGCTGTGCCACTTCGACAACGCCTACTGGTTGCCCAACGTGGCGATGCACGGCTATTCGGGCAAGACCAACACGCAGAGCAACACGGCCTTCCGCGGCTTTGGCGGCCCGCAGGGCGCCATTGCCGTCGAGAACATCCTCGACTCGGTCGCGCGCGAGCTGAAGAAAGACCCGCTCGACGTTCGGCGCGTCAACTTCTACGGCAAGGCGGAGAACAACGTCACGCCCTACCGCCAGACCGTGACCGACAACATCGTGCACGAACTGGTGGCCGAGCTCGAAACGAGCAGCGACTACCGCGCCAGGCGCGAGGAGATCGCCGCGTTCAACCGGAAGAGCGTGGTGCTCAAGCGCGGCCTTGCGCTGGCACCGCTCAAGTTCGGCATTTCGTTCAACGTGAAGCACTTCAACCAGGCCGGCGCGCTGGTGCATGTGTACACCGACGGCTCCATTCTCGTGAACCACGGCGGAACCGAGATGGGGCAGGGCCTCAACACCAAGGTGGCGCAGGTGGTGGCGCACGAGTTGGGCGTGAGCTTCGAGCGCGTGCGCGTGACCGCCACCGACACCACCAAGGTGGCCAACACCTCGGCCACCGCCGCATCGACCGGCGCCGACCTGAACGGCAAGGCCGCGCAAGATGCGGCGCGTCAGATCCGCGAGCGGCTTGCGCAAAGCGCGGCCGAACGCCATGGCGGCAAGCCGGGCGAAGTGCGTTTTGCCAACGACAAGGTCGAAGTCAACGGCCGCACGCTGGCCTTCAGCACCGTGGTGGGCGAGGCGTATCTCGACCGCAAGCAGCTGTGGTCCGACGGCTTCTACGCCACGCCCGGCCTCAGTTGGGACAAGGAAAAGATGGAGGGCCGCCCGTTCTACTACTACGCCTATGGCGCGGCGGTGAGCGAGGTGGTCGTCGACACGCTCACCGGCGAATGGAAGCTCTTGCGCGCCGACATCCTGCACGATGCGGGCAAGTCGCTGAACCCGGCCGTGGACATCGGCCAGGTCGAGGGCGCCTTCATCCAGGGCATGGGCTGGCTCACCACCGAAGAGCTGGTGTGGCATCCGCAAAGCGGCAAGCTCACCACGCACGCGCCCAGCACCTACAAGATTCCGACGGCCAACGACTGCCCGCCGATCTTCAACGTGCGCCTGTTCGAAGGCCAGAACTTCGAAGACTCCATCCACCGCAGCAAGGCCGTGGGCGAACCGCCGCTACTGCTGCCGTTCTCGGTGTTCTTCGCCATCCGCGACGCGGTTTCCGCCGCGGGCGGCCACAGGGTCGATCCGCCGCTGAAGGCGCCGGCCACAAGCGAATCGATTCTTCGCGCCATCACGGCCGTCCAGTCCGCATAGCCCACTCGTAGACTTTGGCGCATGTCCAAGGTCCTTCCAATGCCCTATTCCCTGATCTCCTTCGCGAAACACCGCGGAACCGGCTTCGCCGGGCTGCTGGTGTTGCCCCCGGTAGGGGGTTGGCAAAGCGACACGAAGTGCGCGAAGACTGGGGGCGAGCCCAATCCTTACCGCGGAACCGGCCTTGCCGGGCCGCGGGTGCGGCCCACCGCCGGGGGGCCAAGCCATGCGTGACCAGGCCTTGTTCGACAAGATCGACTTGCACCTCATCCGGGTGCTGCACACCGTGCTGACCGACCGCAGCGTGTCGCGCGCCGCCATTCGCTTGGGCATGTACCAGCCGGCCGTGTCGGCCGCGCTGAAGCGCCTGCGCGAACTCTCGGGCGACCCGCTGCTGGTGCGCTCGGGTTCGGGCATGGTGCCGACCGATGCGGGGCTGCGCATGATCGAGCCCGCGGCGAGCATCCTGCGTGCCGCCGAAATGCTTTTCTCCGATGCGCGCGGCTTCGAGCCGCAATCGGCGGCCACCACCTTCCGCATTGCGGCCAGCGACTACATGGACCCGCTGTTCCTGCCGATGCTGGTGGCGCACGTGAAGCGCGAGGCGCCGCTGTGCCAGATCGAGATCCACGCGCTCACGCCCGATTCCGACTACCACGGCCATCTTGCGCTCGGGCAGGTCGACCTGGTGATAGGCAACTGGCTCAAGCCGCCCGAAGACCTGCACATGGCGCGGCTCTTCGGCGACGAGGTGGTGTCGCTGGTCAACCAGGACCATCCGGCCGTGCGCCGCGGCTGGGACCTGGAGACCTGGCTCGCAGCCGAACATATTGCGCCCACGCCCATGCACCCGGGCGGGCGCGGCATCATCGACCAGATGCTCGACGAACTGGGCAGGCAGCGCAACATCACGGCGCGCTGCGCGCACTTCAGCCTCATTCCGGACATGGTGGCCTCGAGCCTCCTGGTGCTCACCACCGGCCGCCAGTATTGCGAGCGCTTTGCCGCGCGGCTGCCGGTGAAGATTCTCGATTGCCCGGTGGCGCTGCCGCGCCTCATGTACTACCAGCTCTGGCACGAGCGCACCCATTCGTCGAGTTCCGCGCGCTGGCTGCGCGAATGCATCAAGGACGTGGCCGCCTCGCTGCGGCCCGCCTTCACCACGCAGGCCCAGCGGGCCGTCGCAGCGGAGGCTCCCGACCCGCCCTGACGAATCCTTCGGCCGCGCCGGCGTCGCGGCCGGGGCGACGATGAACGAACCGCCAAATACAACAGCTGGAGACAAGCGACATGAACAGGTTTGAAGAGGTGCCCAAGGTCACCGATCCCCACGCCTCGGGGACAGCCGCGCGCACCGCGCCGCGGAATGCGGGCTTGCTTGAACGCATGTTCAAGCTCACCGAGCACAACACCACCGTGCGCACCGAAGTCATCGCGGGGCTCACCACCTTCCTGACGATGGCCTACATCATCTTCGTGAACCCATCGATCCTCGGCGACGCGGGCATGCCCAAGGGCGCGGTGTTCGTGGCCACCTGCCTGATCGCGGCGCTGGGCACGCTGATCATGGGCCTGTATGCCAACTACCCGATTGCCATGGCGCCGGGCATGGGCCTGAACGCCTACTTTGCCTACGTGGTGGTGCTGGGCATGGGCTACACGTGGCAGGTGGCGCTGGGCGCGGTGTTCATCTCGGGCTGCCTGTTCCTCATCGTCACGGTCACCGGATTGCGGGAGCTGTTCATACAGGGCATACCGCAGTCGCTTCGAACGGCGATCACCGTGGGCATCGGCATGTTCCTGGCGCTCATCGCGCTCAAAAGCGCGGGCGTGGTCGCTGCCTCGCCGGCCACCTTCGTCACGCTGGGCGACCTGCATTCGGCGCCGGTGGTGCTGGCCACGCTGGGCTTCCTGGTGATCGTGGCGCTCGACCGGCTCAAGGTGCGCGGCGCCATATTGATCGGCATCCTGCTGGTGACGGTGCTGTCGTTCTTCTTCGGCGGCAACAAGTTCCACGGCGTGTTCGATGCGCCGCCGTCGATCGCGCCCACCTTCATGCAGCTCGACATCATGGGCGCGCTCAAGGGCGGCATCCTGAACGTGGTGCTGGTTTTCTTCCTGGTCGAAATGTTCGACGCCACCGGCACGCTGATGGGCGTCGCCAAGCGCGCCGGCCTGCTGGTGCCCGGCAAGATGGAGCGCATGAACAAGGCGCTGCTGGCCGACAGCGGCGCCATCTTCGCGGGCTCGCTGCTCGGCACCTCGAGCACCACGGCCTACGTGGAAAGCGCGGCCGGCGTGCAGGCGGGTGGCCGCACCGGCCTCACGGCCGTGGTGGTGGCGGGGCTGTTCCTCGCCTGCCTCATGATCTCGCCGCTCGCGGGCTCGGTGCCGGCCTATGCCACCGCGCCGGCGCTGCTGTTCGTGGGCTGCCTGATGCTGCGCGACCTGGTCGAGCTCGACTGGGAAGACACCACCGAGGTGATTCCCGCGGCCGTGACCGCGCTGGCCATGCCCTTCACCTACTCGATTGCGAACGGGCTGGCCTTCGGCTTCATCACGTATGCGGTGCTCAAGCTCTTCACGGGCCGGGCACGGGAAGTGCATGCGATGGTCTGGGTGATCGCAGCAATTTTCCTGTTCAAGTTCACCTACATCGGCGGACACTGAGCAAAGCGCCGTCGGGCGCCGATGGTTGCGGGGACGCTATTAAACTTGTAGCTATGTTTTCCGCTTGTTGCTGTTGAACGAGACAAACCCACGAAACCCGGCATGACAACCCCCAGACTCCAGCTCGCGAACATCACCAAGCGCTACCCTGCGGTGGTGGCGAACAGCGACATCTCGCTGGCCGTGGCGCCCGGCGAAATCCATGCCGTGCTCGGCGAGAACGGCGCCGGCAAGTCGACGTTGATGAAGATCATCTACGGCTCGGTCAAGCCGGACGAAGGCACGGTCGTCTTCGACGGCCAGGCCGTCAACCTGCGCAACCCCCAGCAGGCGAGGGCGCTGGGCATCAGCATGGTGTTCCAGCACTTCAGCCTGTTCGACACGCTCACCGTGGCCGAGAACGTGTGGCTGGGCCTGGACAAGTCGCTGCAGCTGGCCGAGGTGGCCCGCAGCATCACGGCCAAGGCGAGCGAATACGGGCTCGACATCGATCCTTCTCGCCCGGTGCACACGCTCTCGGTCGGCGAGATGCAGCGGGTCGAAATCATCCGCGCGCTGCTCACCAACCCCAAGCTGCTGATCCTGGACGAGCCCACCTCGGTGCTCACGCCGCAGGCGGTCATCAAGCTCTTCACGGTGCTCAACAAGCTGGCCTCCGAAGGCTGCAGCATCCTCTACATCAGCCACAAGCTGCACGAGATCCGTGAGCTGTGCACGGCATGCACGGTGCTGCGCGGCGGCAAGGTCACGGGGGTGTGCAATCCGCAGCACGAGAGCAACGAGTCGCTCTCGCGGCTGATGATCGGCGCCGAGCCGCCGCCGCTCAAGCACCGGCCGGTGCATGCGGGCGCGGTCGCGCTGCATGTCGACAGGCTTTCTCTTGCGCGTGAAGACCAGTTCGGCGTCGACCTCGATGGCATTTCGTTCGAGGTGCGCGCCGGCGAGGTGGTCGGCATTGCGGGCGTGTCCGGCAACGGCCAGAAGGAACTGCTCTACGCGCTCTCGGGCGAAGACGTGCGCGCCGAGCCAGCCATGGTGCGGGTGTTCGACAAGCCGGCCGGCCGGCTCAGGCCCCGCGCGCGGCGCGCGCTCGGCCTGCACTTTGTGCCCGAAGAACGGTTGGGCCGCGGCGCGGTGCCCACGCTCGGCCTTGCGCACAACCTTTTGCTCACCCGCGGCAATGCGGTGGGCAAGGGCGGCTGGATACGCACCGGGGCGCTCGAAAAACATGCCCGCGGCATCATCGAGCGCTTCAATGTGAAGGCCGGCGGACCGAATGCCGCGGCGCGTTCGCTTTCGGGCGGCAACCTGCAGAAGTTCATCGTCGGCCGCGAGATCGACGCCACCCCCAAGCTCTTCATCGTCGCGCAGCCGACCTGGGGCGTGGACGTGGGCGCCGCCGCGCTCATTCGCAGCGAAATTCTCGCCCTGCGCGATGCGGGCTGCGCCGTGCTGGTGGTGAGTGAAGAGCTCGACGAGCTGTTCGACATCAGCGACCGGCTGCATGTGATTGCCAAGGGCCGCCTCTCGCCATCCATCGACCGCGCAGCCGCCACGCTGCCGCAGATCGGCGAGTGGATGAGCGGCCTTTGGGATAAGAAGAACAACAACAAGGAGGCGGCCCATGCTTAAGCTCGAACCCCGCCCGGAGCTTTCGCGCTTCTGGACCTTTGCCTCGCCGATTCTCGCGCTGCTGATCACCGTGCTGATCGGCGTCGCGCTGTTCGCCGCGCTCGGCAAGGACCCGGTCAAGGGCCTGCTGGTGTTCTTCTACGAACCCATCAAGAGCGGCTACGCCATCGGCGAGCTGACGATCAAGGCGACACCGCTGCTCATCATCGCGCTCGGCCTGGCGGTGTGCTTTCGCTCCAACGTCTGGAATATTGGTGCCGAGGGGCAGTTCGTGTTCGGCGCCATTGCCGCGGGCGGCGTCGCGCTCATGGCCGACAAGACCACGGGCTCTTGGATCGTCGTGGCCATTCTCGTTGCGGGCACTGTCGGCGGCATGGTGTGGGCCGGCATCGTGGCCTTCCTGCGCGACCGGTTCAACGCCAACGAAATCCTCGTGAGCCTGATGCTGGTGTACGTGGCCACGCTGCTGCTCGGCTACATGGTGTTCGGCCCCTGGAAGGATCCGCAGGGCTACAACTTTCCGCAGTCGAAAACTTTCGAGGCCGTGACCCAGATCCCGCGCCTCTTCAAGGGTTCGCGCGTGAGCATCGGGTTGATCATTGCGCTGCTCGGCGTGGGCGCGTTGTGGGTGTTCCTGTTTCGCACGCGTGCAGGGTTCGCGCAGCAGGTCGGCGGGC
The DNA here is from genome assembly GCF_037203865.1 of Variovorax sp. CCNWLW186. Lineage (NCBI taxonomy): Bacteria > Pseudomonadati > Pseudomonadota > Betaproteobacteria > Burkholderiales > Comamonadaceae > Variovorax > Variovorax sp. CCNWLW186. The sequence goes on from NZ_JBBCBO010000002.1 coordinate 342,698, forward strand.
TTGCGCCAGCGGCCGCGCGCTATGCGGGCTTCTCGGCACGGCGCGCCATCTGGATCGCGCTGCTCACCTCGGGCGGCGCAGCAGGCCTGGCCGGCGCACTCGAAGTGGCGGGCCCCCTAGGCCAGCTCACGCCGTACGTGCCGGCGGGCTACGGTTTCGCGGCCATCATCGTGGCCTTCGTCGGGCGGCTGCATCCGGTCGGCATGGTGTTCTCGGCCATCCTCATGAGCATGTTCTACATCGGCGGCGAGTTGGCGCAGTCGCGTCTCGGCCTGCCCAAGTCGCTCACCGGCGTCTTCCAGGGCCTCCTGCTCTTCACGCTCCTGGCGTGCGACACGCTCATTGCGTACCGCATCCGCCGCAAGGCAGCCGCCAAGGCCGCTAGCCACACGACGAGCTCGCTGCAAGCCAGCACGCCGTTGACTGCCCCGGCCGCGCGGTCGACCGAAGGAGCGCTCTGAATGAACCGCCGAACACCAGCAGCGCGCCCCAGTGCACAGGGCATCGGGTGCTCCGCGCAGCGAAATAAAGGAGGAGCCGAAGGCGGGGGACATTCGCGGAGGGGAGTACCCGGTGGCCTGTGCACCCGCCCTGAACAAGAGCGCCAAGAACGCGCCCTATCGAACAACAGTACCCCACGCCGGAGCAACTGAAAAATGGACAGCTACGCACTCCTGCTGGGTTCCACCCTCAGCGCCGGCACCGTGCTCGCCATTGCGGCACTGGGCCTCCTCATCAACGAGAAAGCCGGCATCGTCAACCTCGGCGCCGAAGGCATGATGCTCTGCGCCGCCATCGCCGGCTTTGCGACGGTGGTCATCACGCACAACCCCTGGCTCGGCTTCCTGGCCGGCATGGCGGCCGGCGCATTGCTCGCGGCCTTCTTTGGCGTGCTGGTGATCTGGCTCAACACCAACCAGTACGCCACCGGGCTCGCCCTCAGCCTGTTCGGTGTCGGCTTCTCCGCCTTCGTGGGCATCAACTTCGTGCAGGCCAAGCTGCCCGAAAGCGTGTCGTACGCCGTGCCGGTGCTCAGCGACATTCCGCTCGTCGGGCCCGCGCTGTTCCGGCATCACCCCATGGTGTACTTTGCCGTGGTGCTGACGGTCGGCCTGATCTGGTTCTTGTACCGCACCCGCGCCGGCCTGGTGTTGCGCTCGGTGGGCGAGTCGCCCGAATCGGCGCATGCGCTCGGCTACCCGGTGCGGCGCATCCGCTTGATGGCGGTGATTGCGGGCGGCGCGCTGTGCGGGCTGGCGGGCGCATACCTCTCGACCGTCTACACGCCGCTGTGGGTCGAAGGAATGGTCGCGGGCCGCGGCTGGATCGCGCTCGCTCTCACCACCTTTGCCACCTGGCGCCCCATTCGCGTGCTCCTGGGTGCCTATCTCTTCGGCGGCGTCTCGATGCTGGGCTTTCACCTGCAGAGCAGCGGCGTCGACGTGCCGCCGCAGTTTCTCAGCATGCTGCAGTACATCGCGCCCATCGTCGTGCTGGCCCTGATTTCGCGCAACCCGGCGTTCATTCGCATCAACATGCCGGCATCCATCGGAAAGCCGTTCTACCCCGGCTCATAATCTCGTTTTTCGTTTTCCGCCAACCTGTCCTTTTTTGAGGATTTCCGACAATGAATGATCTGAACAAGCGCTCTTCCCTGCTCAAGCTCGCCGCCCTGACCGCGGTGGCTTCGGCAGCCCTGATCGGCTGCGGCAAGAAAGAAGAGGCAGCGCCACCGGCTGCGGCCCCCGCGCCCGCCCCGGCGCCTGCTGCCGCCGCACCGGCACCGGCCGCGCCGCTCAACATCGCATTCGCATACATCGGCCCGGTGGGAGACGGCGGCTGGACCTTCGCGCACGACAACGGCCGCAAGGCGCTCGAAAAGGAATTCGGCGACAAGATCAAGACCACTTTCGTCGAGAGCGTGCCCGAAGGCGCCGACGCCGAGCGCGTGTTCCGCGACATGGTCGGGCAGGGAAACAAGCTGATCTTCGGCACCACCTTCGGCTACATGGAGCCCATGCTCAAGGTGGCCACCGACAGCAAGGACGTGAAGTTCGAGCATGCCACCGGCTACAAGACCGCCGAGAACATGCGCACCTACGACAGCCGCACCTATGAAGGCGCCTACATGGCCGGCGTGATTGCCGGTGCCATGACCAGGAGCAACACGCTCGGCGTGGTGGGCTCGGTGCCGATTCCCGAGGTGCTGCGCAACATCAACAGCTTTACGCTGGGCGCGCAGTCGGTCAACCCGAAGATCACCACCAAGGTGGTGTGGGTGAACGAATGGTTCAGCCCACCGAAGGAAACCGAAGCCGCCACCGCCCTCATCAACGGCGGCGCCGACGTGCTGTTCCAGAACACCGACTCGCCGGCCGTGCTCAAGACCGCACAGGAAAAAGGCAAGCGCGCCTTCGGCTGGGATTCGGATATGACCGCCTACGGCCCCAAGGCCCACCTGGCCTCGGCCACCATCAACTGGGCGCCGTACTACATCAAGGCCACGCAAGACGCGCTCGACGGCAAGTGGGCCACCGGCCAAAGCTGGTGGGGCGTGAAGGAAGGTGCCATCGACATCGTCTCCATTGCCGAAGACGTGCCGGCCGACATCAAGACCAAGGTCGAAGAAGTGAAGAAGGGCCTGAAGGACGGCAGCTTCGTGATCTGGAAGGGCCCGATCCTCGGCCAGGACGGCAAGGAAGTGGTCGCCAAGGACGCCGTGGCCGACGACAAGTTTCTCTCTGGCGTGAACTTCTACGTCAAGGGCGTGGAAGGCAAGGTGCCGGGCGGCGACAAGAAGTAATCGCTTCGAGCGTTGCATCCAGAAAAGGGTCGCCTGCGGGCGGCCCTTTTTGTTTCAAGCGGCTGAAGTTCAGCTTGGGCAGCCGCTCACCGGCCCGGGGTATTCCATCTCGAGCATGACCCAGTTGCGCCGCGCCATGCCGTGGCGCGCGCCGATCTCGCACAGCGTGCGGTCCAGTTGCTGCACGGGCTTGAGCGTTGCCGAGAGGGGCAGGGGCGGCGCTTTCCCGCTGCTGGAGGGCTGCGCCATGAGCACCAGCCCGCTGCGCAGCGTCACCGGCCCTGAATCCGACACCGCCTCCACGCTGGCGCGCCCGCTGCGCGACCAGGCATCGGCCACCAGCGCCAGGGCGATGTCGTCGCTGCCGTTGCGCACCTCGATGCTGCGCCGCTCGTTGCGCCAGAACGCAGCCTTGTTCAGCAGAAAGTCGGCTCTGCGGCCTGCGTCGAGATAGAACGGCGTGCTGTCGTGCTCGGGGCTCCAGGAGGGCACGCCCAGCTCGGTGGCGACTGCCTTTGCCTTCTCGGGCCCGCCGATGGCTTCGACCAGTGCGAGCATGGTCGGCACCGAGGCTGTGATGCCGGTGGTCGTGGCAACGCCGCGGTCCACCACGTAGCGCTGGTGCGGCACGTAGGTGGCGCCGGGGTGGCGCTTTGGCAGCGTGCCGCGGTCGTACCAATGGCCCGCAAAGCGACGCCCGTCGAGCAGGCCGGCGCGGCCGACCACCAGCGCGCCGGAGCAGACGCCGATCACGCGCGCGCCCCGCGCCGCCTGCTGCTTCAACCATGCGGAGACGGCGGGGTCGTCGTCCGTGATCATCGCGGGCACGATCACGTAGTCGGCGCCCGAAGGGTTCTGCCGGTCGAAGCCGGCAAAGTCCTGCGCGCCGTCGATCGCCAGTGCGGGATACAGGCTCACCCGTCCGCTGCGTGGAGCCACGATGCGCACGTCGGCCACATCGGCACGCCTGAGCACCGCATGCGGCAGCAGCAGGTCGGTCATTTCGGTACCTTCGTTCAGCGCGAGCACGGCGATCACGGGCCTGCCGGCACGGCGGGGCTTCAGGGCCTCGACAAAGGCCTGCTTCTCGCGCTCGCTTCGGGACGCGTCCGCGTCCGCGTGCACGGGCGGCAGCGGTGTCGCGCCCCCGCTGCAGCCTGCTAGCACAAAGGCTGCAATACTTGCTCCGATCAGCGCCCCAACCCATCTCCACATGGCCATACCCTTGTCGACGTGACGATGCCCTGAGACTACGAATGCAGACCCTGACCCACAAGGACGAAGAAGCCGCGGTTTCTGCCAGCGATGTGGTGCTTGTCGCGTTCGACGGTGTCGAGGCCATCGACGTGGCCGGCCCCGCAAGCGTGTTCAGCAAGGCGGAGCTGCTGCGCCCCGGCAGCTACCGGCTGCACATCGCCTCGCCATCGGGCGGCGATGTGCTGACGAATGGCGGCCTGAGCTTTGCCGGAACCTGCAACCTGCGGCAATTGCCCGCTGTCATCGATACGCTCGTCGTCGCAGGTGGCGACGAACCGGGCGTGCGCGCGGTCATCGTGGAGCAGCGCATCGGCGCATGGCTTGCGGAGGTTGCGCCCGGCGTACGCCGCATTGCCAGCGTGTGCAGCGGGGCATTCGCGCTTGCCGCGGCCGGCCTGCTCGACGGCCGCGAGGCCACCACGCACTGGCGCGCCTGCGACCAGCTGCAGGCGCTGTGGCCGCTGGTGCGGGTGCAGCGCGAACGCATCTACGTGCATGATGGGCCGGTGTGGACATCGGCCGGCGTCACCACCGGAATCGAGTTGGCGCTCGCATTGGTGGAGGACGACCTCGGCCATGCCGTGTCGATGGAGATCGCCCGCACACTGGCGCTGCCCATGCTGCGCGGCGCCGAGCAGCCGCAGCTGAGCCAGGCGCTCGAGGCGCAGGCTTCGGCCAGCCATCGGCTGCGCGAACTGGTGGCGTGGATCGGCACGCATCCGCAGGACGATCTCTCGGTGGAGGCGCTGGCCGGGCGTGTGCAGATGAGCCCGAGAAATTTCGCGCGCGCCTTTTCGGCCGAGACCGGCCGCACGCCGGCGCGCTTTGTTGAACAGATTCGCGTGGCAGCCGCCGCGCAACTGCTGCGTCAGACGCAGTGGCCGCAAGACCGGATCGCGAGCCTCAGCGGCTTCGGATCGGTGGATGCACTGCAGCGCGCCTTCGCGCGGCAGCACGGCCTGACGCCGCAAGCCTATCGAACCCATGACCAAACTTGACGCCAGCACCCTTGCACTGATCGACAACTGCGCCCAAGCTTCCATCCAGCTCCTGGAGCGCAACCTGACGCCGCACGGCATCCTGGCCGCCAGCCCCACGGAGGCGGCCGTGGCGCGGCGCTACACGCGCATCTTCGGGCGCGATGCCGCCATTTGCGTGATGGCGATGTGCGGCAGCGGCGTGCCCGCGCTGGAGGCGGGCGCCGTCGCCAGCCTAGATGCGCTCGCGGCGCAGCAGGCCGCCAACGGGCAGATTCCCAAATACGTCGACCCCGAAGGCCTGGACGCCGACTTCTGGTACCTGGGCTGCATCGATGCCACGCTGTGGTGGCTGATTGCGGTGGACCATGTGCGCCGCCATGGCCAGGTGGGTGCCTCGCAATGGAGCGGCGAGGTGGAGCGCGCCGTCGGCTGGCTGCTCGCGCAGGAGCACCAGCACTTCAGGCTGCTGCAGCAGAACGAGGCCAGCGACTGGGCCGACATCATGCCCCGCTCGGGCTATGTGCTGTACACCAACGCGCTCTGGTACGACGTGAAGCGCCGCTTCGCGCTGGAGCACGCCGAAGCGACCGAACATCACTTCAACCATCTGTTCAATCCGTTCCAGCAAGACCTGCCCGAGTACCACCGCGCAAGATTGCTGCGCCACTACGCGCGCCGCGGGCGGGACGACCCGGGCCTGTATCTCAGCTTCGTCAACCTTTCGTTCGTGGGCAACGAGGGCGACGTGTTCGGCAACGTGCTGGCCATACAGAGCGGGCTGGCGGATTCTTCAATGGCGCGGCGCATCGTCAAGACCATTGCGGCGGCGCGCGCCTGCGAGCCTTACCCGGTGCGCGTGGTGCTGCATCCGCTCACGCGCGAGCATGCGCTGTGGCGGCCGTACATGGCGCGCCATCAGCAGAACGTGGTGCACCAGTATCACAACGGCGGCATCTGGCCCTTCGTCGGCGGCTTCTGGGTGATGGCGCTCGCGCGCATGGGCCTGCACGATCTCGCCTGGCCCGAGCTCGCCCGCCTGGCGCATGTGAACGAACTCGGCGGCTGGCGCTTTACCGAGTGGTTCCACGGCCGCACCCTGGTGCCGATGGGAATGGCGGGCCAGAGCTGGAACGCCGCCACCTTCCTGCTTGCGCAGCGCGCCTTGCAGGGCGGCGAGGCGGCCTGGTAGCTCAGACCGTGAGAACGATCTTGCCGATGTGGCCCGCGCGTTCGAGGTACTGGTGAGCCTTCACCACATCGTCGAGCGCAAAGCTGCGGTCGATGCGCATCTGCAAGGCGCCGCTGGCCAGGCCCTCGTTGACGAAGCGCAGCCCGCGGCCGAACGCGTCCTCGTCGCGCGGAAGGCCCATGGTGGGTGAACCGATGAACTCCAGAACCGTGTAGACGTGGAAGCGCCAGCTCTTGCGAAACTGCGCAAGAACCGGATACCTGAGCTCCGCGCCGCCGGAGAGCCCGTACAGCACATACCAACCGCGCTGCGCGACCACGCCGCCGAGCCGCTCCAGCTGCGCACCGCCCACGCCGTCGTACACCAGGTCGACGCCGCGGCCATCGGTGAGCGCCAGCACGCGTTCGACCACGTCTTCGTCTTGCGTGACCACCACATGCGCCGCGCCCGCATCGAAGAGCGCCTGGCGCTTGGCCGCCGTGCGGGTGGTTGCAATGGCAATGATGCCGGCCGCACGCGCCATCTGCAGCGCCGCGATGCCCGTGCCCGATGAAGCGCCTGTGACGAGCATCGTTTGCCCGCGCTGCAGCCGCGCCATCTCGAACATCGGAAAGTAGCCCGTCAGGTAGGCCATGTAGGCGCCGGCGGCTTGCGCGGGGGAGAGCTGCTCCGGGTAGCGGACCACGTGGGTCGCGGGGAACAGGATGCTGTCGCCATACGTAGGGTAGCGGCCCTGATTGGCTCCCGGCAGAACCGCAACCCGGTCGCCGATGGAGAAGCCGCTGACACCCTCGCCGACCGCCTCGATGGTGCCGGCCGCCTCGTTGCCCAGCCCGGCCGGCAGGGTCGCGTCTTCGATGTACAAATTCTGCCGCCACAGCGCATCGGCCCAGTTCAGGCCGATGGCCTGCACCGCAATGCGCACCTCGCCGGCGCCGGGCAAGGGCGTTGCCACCTGTTCGATCTTCAGCACCTCGGCACCGCCGAACTCGTGAAAGCGAACCATCTTGCTCATACGAAAACACTCCTTGATAGAACGAAGGCTGCACGACTGAAGCAACCGACCAAGCCAATCTAGTGGCCTTGCGGCAATCAAGGAAATCGATTGAGACGATATTCGGTATGCACTTAATCGATAACTCCATAGCGCCCGGATGAAACCGATCGAACTCAGCCGTATCGACCTGAACCTGCTCACTGTGCTGGCGGCGCTCATGCGCGAGCGGCACGTCAGCCGCGCCGCCGAGCGGTTGAACCTGGGGCAGCCCGCGGTGAGCCATGCGCTGGCGCGGCTGCGCGAGCTCACGGGCGATCCGCTGCTGGTGCGCCAGGGACGCGTGATGGAGCCGACCGAGCGCGCGCTGGCGCTGATGCAGGGGCTTGGGCCGGCACTCGAGCAGATCGAGGCGACGCTGCGCGCGCAGGCGGAGTTCGAGCCCGGTCGCGCCGCGCCGGTGTTTCGCATCGGCCTGACGGACGACCTGCAGATCGCCATGCTGCCGCGGCTGCTTCGCGCGCTCGGTGCCGAGGCGCCGCGCGCCAGGCTGGTCACGCTCACCGTCTGCTACCGCAACGCTGCGCAGCACCTGGACGACGGGCAGGTCAGTGCGGTGATGAGCTTCCTGAAAGACCTGCCCGCGGGCGCGAAGGTCCGCAAGGTTCGCACGGCGCGTTTCGCGCTGCTGCGCGCCGACACCGCCGCCGGAAAAATTTCGCTCGACGATTACTGCCGCCGCCGGCATGTGCTCGTGACCTACGCGGGCGACCTCTGCGGCACGGTCGACGAGACGTTGAGCGAACTCGGCCGGCAGCGCGACGTGGCCTTCTCGGTGCCGCAGTTCGGCAGCCTGCCCGCGGTGCTGGCCGGCACCGAGTTGCTGGCCACGGTGCCCGAGCATGTGGCACAGGCGCTGTCTGCGCAGGGCGGGCTTCGCTACGAGGCCTTGCCGTTCGAAAGCCCGAGCTACCAGATCAAGCTGGCATGGCGCGCCGTAACCGACAAGGACCCGGCGGAGGCGTGGCTGCGCAAGGCGATGCTGCGCGCCTTTGGCGATTGAAGCAGCGCCGATATGATCGGCGCGAAACTCACTGGGAGACCGGTATGCGAGTGCACGGCAAGACAAGCCTCCTGGCCACCATGGCGGCCTCGCTGCTCTTTGCAGCCTTGCCGCTCAGGGCCGCACCGGCGGACGAGCCGGCCGTCTGGCCGACCGCCGGGTGGTTGGCAAGCACACCCGAGGCGCAAGGCATGGATTCCGCCGCCGTCGCCAGGCTGGTCGACTTTGGCGCCGCGAACGCGATGGACAGCCTGCTCGTCACGCGCCATGGAAGGCTGGTTGCCGAGGCCTACTACGCACCCTACCGCGCCAATCTCAAGCATGCGGTGAACTCCACCACCAAGGCCGTCGTCGGAACGCTCACCGGCATGGCGATCCAGGACGGGCTGCTGGCTTCGCGCGACCAGCCGGTGATCGACCTCTTTCCCGAGCGCAGCATTGCGAATCTCGATGCGTCGAAGAAGGCGATGACCATCGGGCACCTGCTCGACATGACCTCGGGCATCGATTGGAAGGAGAAGCTTGACGATTCGGTGCCCGAGACAGCACTGCAGTTCGGGCGCAGTCGCGACTGGCAAGGCTTTGTGCTCGACCGCCCGATGGCGCAGCCGCCCGGCGGCGGCTTCAACTACAACAGCGGCAACACGCATCTGCTGTCGGCCATTCTTGCGAAGAAAACAGGCGGCAGCACGCTGGCCTATGCGCAGCGCAGGCTGTTCCAGCCGCTGGGCATCGGCGACGTTCGCTGGCGCAAGGACCCGCAGGGTATCGAGACCGGCGGCTTCGGTCTTTACCTGCATCCGCGCGACATGGCGAAGATCGGCTATCTCTACTTGCGCAAGGGCCAATGGGAAGGGCGCCAGCTGCTGCCCGCCGCGTGGGTGGAGCAGGTCTTTCAAGCATCGGTGGACATGGGCTTCAAGAATGGGCCCGTCTTCCGCTATGCGAACGGCTGGTGGACCATTCCGGAAAAGCGCGCCTACATTGCGGCGGGCATGAACCGGCAGCTCATCATCGTGCTGCCGGACATCGACGTGGTTGCGGTCGTCACGGGAAGGCGCAACTACCTGCTGCCTCCGTTCATCGACATGATCGCGGCCTCTGCGCGTTCGGCCCGGCCGCTGCCTGAAGACGGCCCTGCGCAGGCCTTGCTGGCCGATCGCATTCGCGCCGCGTCTGTAGAAAAGCAAAGCCCCGTGGCGCCTGCGCCCGAGCTTGCGGCAACGGTCTCGCGCAAGGTCTGGCAATTCGACCGCAATCTGCTGGGTGTGAGACGCCTGATGCTCGATCTCACGGCGGCCAACCCAAGCTACGAAATACTCTTCGACAACGGCCGCACCGATGCGCCTGCCGAGCCGGTGACCGGACCGCTGGGGCTCGACGGCTACTACCGCATCAACGAGAAGGTTGCGGACGCACCGGTCGCGGTCAGGGGCGACTGGACGGACCCGCAGAGCTTTCGCATCTTCTCGCGTTCGCTGAGCGACGGCGACGTGTCGATGTACCTGCTGCGCTTCGATGGCGCCAGGCTGAACGTGGCTTTCGAAAACAACCGAGGCTTCAAGACCCAGGTGCAGGGCAGGGCCGCAGATTAGCGGCAACCATCGGGTCAGGCCGTAGCCGTCACGATTTTTTCGATGGCCTCCACCGCGCGCGCCAATCCGTTTTCCGCACGCATCTGCTCGCCCAAGGCATGCGCCTTGGCACGCACCTCCGGGCGATCTGCAAATGCAATGGCCCGCGCCAGTTGGTCCGCGCCCAGGCGGCTACCGGCGACAGCCTCGGGCGCAACGCCTGCCAGCGCCAGCCGGTGCGCCCAGAAGAACTGATCGCCCGCGAAGGGCACCACCACCGACGGCACGCCCGTGCGCGCGGCCGAATGCGTGGTGCCCGAGCCACCGTGATGCACCACCACCGACATTAGCGGAAACAGCCAGTCGTGCGGCGTGTCGCCCACCACATGGAAGTTGGCGGGGAGCTGCTGCACGTCGATGCCGCTCCACCCGGGGTTGAGCACGGCACGCCGGCCCGCGACGGCATCGACCACCACCTGGCGCAGGCGGCTCGCGTCGAAGCCGGTCATGCTGCCGAAGCCGATGTAGACCGGTGGCTCGCCCGCGGCGAGGAAGGTGCTCAGCGGCTGCGGCGGTTGCCAATCAGGTGCCGGCGGAATCCACTGGCCGCACACGGCGGCGTTCGCGGGCCAATCGGCCGGCCGCGGCACAAGGCTGGGCGAAAAGCCGTAGAGCGCCGGGTGCGCGGTCCACATGCGGCGGCGCGGCGGCAGGCCGCACACTTCGGCACGTGCCGCATTCAGCGCCGGCCGGAATGCACGCCACAGCATCGCAGTGACAAGGTGATGGCTGGCGCGGTTCAGAAAGCGCGGCACGCGCGAAGGCGGAAGGAAGGGTGATGCGAACTCACGCGTGGGGGTGAGCGGGAACATGCCGGCGCCAATCGCGGGCACATCGAGTGCTTCCGCCGCCGACAGCCCCACGAAAGCGGCGAGCCCCGCACACACGATGGCGTCGCAGCCGCGCGCGGTCTCGACCGTTTGCCGCAGCCAGGCCGCGGCTTGCACGTTGGCAATGTCCGCAAGCGCCTTGGCGGCCGCGCCGGGCCGGTCGCTCTGCGCCACGACGTTGGCAATGGCTCCGCCGGAGCCCAGCGCGCCGCGAATGTCGCCTGCCAATGCATGCGAGTGCACCTCGAGCCGCTGCGCGGTGCCCAGCGTCGACGCGTCCGCCAGCAGCACCGAGGCGTGGCCCGCGTTGTCGAGCGCATGGCAAAGCGCCGCGAGCGGGCGGGTATCGCCCTCGGTGCCATAGGTAACGACGGCGATCTTCATGCGCGCTTTCTCCGCAGTGGCTTGCCGGCGGCACGGGCGCCGCCGGCAAAGATTTCGACAATGACCGCGAACTCGTCGCCGAGCACCAGGCCCGGCTGCGTGAGCCATCGCATCAGCGCGCCGAAGTACAGGTGGTGCAGCAGCGAAGCCAGGTGCTCGGCCGGCAGATCGGCGCGCAGCGTGCCGTCTTGCTGCGCCTGCGCGATCAGCAGCGCAAAGAGCCCTGCGAGGTCGCGCGGGCGCCCCTGGGCATCGCCGGCGTCGAGCTCGTCCTCGATGTTGAGAAAGCGAAACCGGAAGTAGTCGAGCAGGTAGGCCCGGTAGCGCTCAGACCATTCGGCCGACGCGTCGAGCAGCTGCATCAGCCGCGACTCGAAGCTGCCGGGCTTCTCGGCCAGGCGGCTCAGCCGTTGCGTGTCCTCGGCCAGCTCCTTGTGCACCCAGTGCGCAAGGATCGCCTCCTTGGTCGGAAAGTGGTTGTACAGCGTGCCCTTGGCCACATCGGCCTGCAGCGCGATCTGCTCCATGGTGGTGGCGTTGTAGCCATTGGCTTCGAAGAGCCGCATGGCAATGGTTGCCACGCTGTCGAGCGTTTGGGCGCGGCGCCGCTCGCGCCTGCCTGAAGGTTCTGCGTCTGCCAAAGGTCAGCCATTGAAATATGAACGTCGTTCAAGTTTATACGATGTTCACAATTGGCGCGGATCGAGACGGGCGGGCGGGAGAGCAAAGGCTGGTGTCCGCCCGCGGCCCGGGATATAAGACATTTTTTCTCGGGAGCCGCACCGCCATGCCAAGCCAAACCGACTCTGTCGCAAGCGCAACCCCTTTGCAGGACACGGCGCCGATCATCGAGCAGTTGCCCGCCGGTATTTTTCGCAAGGACGCCGCGGGGCGGTTCGTCTTCGTGAACGAGCGGTTCAGCCAGCTCAAGCGCACGCCGGCGGACCGGATCCTGGGCCGCACGGCCGCCGAGATCGCGTCTTCCGAAGCGGCGCAACAGCCGGACTCGCCTTGGCGGCTGGAACTCGCAGAGAGGGAAGACAGGCAGCACGCGCAGATCGTGCAGACGGGGCAGCAGCTCGAGCGCGAAGAAGTTCTTTCTGGCGCGGGCGGGCAGCCGCAGACCTGGCAGGTGGTCGAATCCGCGGTGCTGGGGCCGGGCGGGGCGGTCATCGGCAGCCAGGGGGTCATGCTCGAGGTGACCCGGCGCCACCGGGAAGACGAGATGCTGGCGAACGAGCGCGAGCTTCTTCGCGCGCTCCTGGACAACTCCCCGGACCACATCTACTTCAAGGACGCGCAATCCCGCTTCATCAAGACCAGCACGGCCCAGGCCCTTGAATTCGGAATGTCCACGCCCGAGGGGCTGGTGGGAAAGTCCGATTTCGACGTCTTCTCCGAAGACCATGCACGGCCGGCCTTCGAGGACGAGCAGGAGATCATCCGCACGGGCCTGCCGATGATCGGCAAGGTGGAAAGAGAAACCTGGATCGACGGGCGGCCTGACACCTGGGCCTTGACCACGAAGATGCCGCTGCGCAACCGCGCGGGCGAGATCGTCGGAACCTTCGGCATCACCAAGAACATCTCGGACCTGAAGGAGGCCGAGCGCCAGATTGCCGAGGTGCACAAGCAACTGGTCGAGGCCTCGCACCTGGCGGGCATGGCCCGCATAGCCACCAATGTGCTGCACAACGTGGGCAACGTGCTCAACAGCGTGAACGTCTCCGCAGCGCTCATTCTTTCGCGCGTTCGTGCCTCCAAGGTGGCCGGGCTCGCGCGGGCGGTGCAGTTGCTGGACGAGCATGCGGATGACCTGGGCGCGTTCCTGGAGTCGGACCCCAAGGGCAAGATGCTTCCCGGCTATTTGCGCCAGCTGGCCTCGGCGCTGGTGACGGAGCAGAACGACGCCATCAAGGAGCTTGCGGCGCTGAGCAAGAACGTGGAACACATCAAGGAGATCATTGCCGCGCAGCAGGCCCACGCCGGGGCTTCGAGGCTGCTGGAGAAGGTGCAAATCCGCGATCTGGTCGAGGATGCGCTGCGCATCAACCAAGAGGCTTTGAAGCGGCGCCAGATGGTGATCGAAAAAGAGATTGCCGACGTTCCCGAGTTGATGCTCGATCACGGGCGAATACTTCAGATCCTGGTGAACCTCATCAGCAACGCCGAGCAGGCCATGGACGGCGTGGCCGACCGCGAGCCCAGGCTCACGCTGCGGGTGGAGCTGCTGCCGGGCCAGCGGCTTCGTATCTGCGTGGCGGACAACGGGGTGGGCATAGAGACGCAGGCGCTGACCCAGGTGTTCGTGCACGGCTTCACCACCAAGAAAACCGGCCATGGGTTCGGTCTGCACAGCGCGGTGATTGCCGCGCATGAAATGGGCGGCACCCTCACGGCGCACAGCGACGGGCCCGGCACCGGTGCGGCGTTCACGCTCGAGCTGCCGGTCGAGGCCAAGGCAGCGGCCCCGCTCAGCGCAGGCTGAACAGCGCGGCCGCGTTGCCCCACGCAATGCGCTGCGCCACGTCGGGCGGCAGGTCGCCAAGCCAGGTGCGGTAGCCGCGCATGATCTCGTCGTAGGCGCTCCAGCGCTGGTTGACCCAGGTGTCGGAGCCGACGACGAAGCGGTCGGGGTACTTGAGCAGCAGCGCGCGCCAATCGGGGCACAGCTTGCCGCCCTCGCAGGTGAGCCCCGGCCGATAAGAGAGCTCGCCCATCAGCAGCGGGTAGCGTTCCAGCAGCGCCTGCACGCGTTCGATCGGCGCGCCGCCTATGCCCGTGTGTGCCCAGATGAGGCGCAGCGATTGGCCCTTCGATGGTGCGTTGGCCATCAGCAGGTCGATCGCCACGTCGTCGACGTGCGCAAGCACCGCGAGCTTTTGCCGTTCCGCCAGTGCAATGAGCTTCTTGGCGACGGGGCCGTTGGCATTGGCGCTCTCGTACAGGTGGAATTCGCCGATGCCGCGGTAAGGCCCGCTTGCGGTGCCGCGCGCCAGTTCGGTCTGCACCATCTCGTGGATGGTTTCGTCGCGGAACCAGTTGCTGTAGTCGTCGCGGTTGCGGTACAGGCGCACGAAGGGCACCACGGTAACGCCCGCCTCGCGGGTTTCGCGCGCCGCCGCCAGGGTTTGCGTGCCGGCGTTGGGCCGCGAATTGGCGATGATCGCCTTCACATTGTTGCGCTGCATGCGCGCGAGCGCCTCGGCCGGCGGATACGGCCCGGTATTGCCGTCCCAGGCTTCCTGGTTGTAGTGCAGGTGCGTGTCGAACAGCGGGCCGGCGTATGGGGTCTGCGCAAGGGCGGAAGGCACGGCAACCGCCGAGCAGGCGGCCAGAAGCAGGGCTGCAATAGGCGCAATGGCTCTCATGGAATCCTCATGCGGGTGGAAGCGCGATTATCCGGGCCGCGGCGGCCTCGCGCATCGGCGCACGGGCGCAGCAGCGCTTATGCTGTGCGCAATCACAACGCCTGATTTGCCCCACCATGACCGACTACCGACCCGTCTTCGACAAGAGCTTCGGCAACATCGCCGCCGACCGCCTGCCAGAGCTGCTGCGCGCCATGCCCAAGGCTGAGCTGCACATGCACATCGAAGGTTCGCTCGAGCCCGAGCTGATCTTCGCGCTCGCGCAGCGCAACGGCGTGAGCATTCCCTACGCGAGCGTGGAAGACCTGCGCCGCGCCTATGCCTTCACCAACCTGCAGAGCTTTCTCGACATCTACTACGCCGGCGCCAGCGTGTTGCTCAAGGAGCAAGACTTCTACGACATGGCCTGGGCCTACCTGGAGCGCGCCGCGGCCGACAACGTGGTGCGCACCGAGATGTTCTTCGACCCGCAGACGCACACGGCGCGCGGCGTGCCGATGGAGGTGGTGGTGAACGGCCTGCATCGGGCCTGCCTCGACGCGCTGCCCAAGCTGGGCGTGAGCGCGGCGCTCATCCTGTGCTTCCTGCGCCACCTGAGCGAAGAAGAAGCCTTCGAGACGCTGGAGCAGGCCCTGCCTTACCGTGACAAGTTCATCGGCGTGGGGCTCGATTCGAGTGAAGTGGGCCATCCGCCCGAAAAGTTTGCGCGCGTGTTCGCGCGCTGCCGCGAGCTGGGCTTGCATCTTGTCGCGCATGCGGGCGAGGAGGGGCCGCCAGAGTACGTGTGGAGCGCGCTCGACGTGCTGAAGGTAGAGCGCGTCGACCACGGCGTGCAGAGCGCGAAAGACCCGGCGCTGATGAAGCGGCTCGCGCAAGAGCGCATTCCGCTCACCGTGTGCCCGCTGTCGAATCTCAAGCTCTGCGTGTTCCCCGACCTGGCGCAGCACAACCTCGGCGCGCTGCTCGATGCGGGGCTGGTCGCGACCGTCAACTCGGACGACCCGGCGTACTTCGGCGGCTACATGAACCAGAATTTCACGCAGACCTTCGCGGCCACCGGGCTGAATGTGCAGCAGGCCTGGCAGCTTGCGGCCAACAGCTTCGAAGGCAGCTTCATCGACGCCAGCGCCAAGCGCGCCTACGTCGACCGGCTCAACGCCGTCTTCGCAACCTTCTGACCGGCATCCGCGGCGGCACGTTGCCGCGGAACCAGCAGCGGCATTGCCACCAGCGCACAGGCACTGGCCGCAAGCCACACCAGCGCCCAGCCTTGCAGCGCGAGCAGGTGCGGAATGGAAAAGGGCGTGACAAAGCACACCAGGAACACGCTGGTGTTCGCCATGCCCAGCGCGGTGCCGGCACGGGCCGCACCGGCCAGCGTGGCCAGCTCTGTGTAGGCCACGCCGTGCCAGGCCGATACGCAGACACCGCTCGTGGCCAGCACCACCACCAGCGCCACGCGCAGGGCCGCTGAGTCGGCCGCGTGCGTGCCTGCCGCCACCACCAGGCCCGCGAGCCCTGCAAACAGCAGCACGCTCAGTGCGCTGCAGGCGCGCAGATAGGCGGGGCGGTTGCGGCGGCGGTCGGTCCAGCGGCCGCTCCATACGCGCATGACCATTGCGCCGATCTGTATGAACACCATCGTGGCGGTGATGGTTGCAAGCCCGGCATGGCCGAAGTCGTGCAGGAACACCGTGCCGAAAGACAGCACCGCGAACTGCGGCGCGCACAGAATGCCGATGCCGGCCACGATGCGCCAGACGCGCGCATCGCGCAGCGGGCCGCTCTGCGGTGAAGCCGAGGCTTGTGCAGCCCCGGCCTGGCTGCGCGGCGCAATCGGCGGCTCATGCACCCAGGCCCAGCTCATCACCGCGCTCAGCAGGCACAGCACCGCCAGCAGGCCGTAGAGCGCGGCAAAACCGAAGTGCAGCGCCACAAAGGGCAACACCAGCGCGCCGATGCCGCCGCCCAGCGGCACGGCGGTCTGGCGGATGCTCATGGCAAGCCCGCGTTCGCCGGCATCGAACCACGTCATCACCGCCCGGCCGCTCGCGCCGTTGACGCTGCCGCCGAGCAGGCCCACCAGCAGCAGCCCTGCCCCCAGCCAGCCCAGGCCGGGAATGTGCTGCGCGCTGGGCGCGGCCCAGAGCGCCATTGCCGTGAGTGCAACGGCAGTGCTGCCCAAACCCGTCAGCAGCACCGGCCTGTCGCCCCAGCGGTCGGTCAACAGGCCCCAGGGCAGCTCGCTCACCGCAATGCCCAGGCCCATGAGGCCCAGCACGAGGCCGAGCGTGGCATTGTCGAGCTGGTAGCCGGTGCGCATCAGCACCGCGGTCATTGGAATGCCGCTGAAAGCCACGGAGAAGGCTGCGTTGGCGGCCACGCCCGCGGCCAGCACCTTCCAGCGATGACTGGGCGAGAATGAAGAAGAGGAGGTCGATGGGTTCATTTGCGGCGGAGTTTCCGCCGTTGCAAAGGTTTTGAAAATCAGAAAATAATGGTGCAACCGTTCAAAAAAACAGGACGATTGCTGAAGGGTGAATCCATGTCTCAGGTGATGTTCGATCTCGATGTGCTGCGCAGTTTTTCCACCGGCATCGCGCTCGGCAGCTATGCGCGCGCGGCGGAACGGCTGGGCCGCTCCACATCGGCAGTGAGCGCGCAGCTCAAGAAGCTCGAGGCGCAGGCAGGCACGGCGCTTTTCCGCAAGGCCGGCCGCGGCCTGGAGCTCACCGATGCGGGCGAAACGCTGCTTGCCTACGCCCACCGCATGCTCGAGCTCAACGAGGAGGCCGGCGCCGCCATGCGGGGGGCCGACTTGCAAGGCTGGGTGCGGCTCGGCCTGCAGGAAGACTTCGGCGAGACGCTGCTGCCCGCCGTGCTCGGGCGCTTTTCGCGCGCGCACCCCAAGGTGCGCATCGAAGCCTGCGTGGCGCGCAGTGCCGAACTGCGCGAGCGGCTCGAGCTTCGGCAGCTCGACCTGGCGCTGGTGTGGGATACCGGCGAGCAGATGACACCGCACGGCGAGCGCGTGGCGCGGCTGCCGCTGCAGTGGATCGGCCCCCGGGCGCCCGATGCGCTCGACGCGACTTGGTGGAAAGAGCGCGAGCGCCGCAGCGGCGCCCGCAAGACCAGGGAGCCGCTGCCGCTGGTGCTGCTCGATGCACCGTGCCCGCTGCGTGAAATTGTCACCGCCGCGCTCGACCGCGCGGGCACGCCGTGGCGGCATGCATTCACCAGCGCCAGCCTTGCGGCCTTGTGGGCGGCCACCTCGGCGGGCCTCGGCCTTTCGGTGCGCACGCCCTTCGGCCTGCCTGCGCATGTGCGCCCCATCGACCGCACGGCTGTGGGCCTTCCGGCGCTGCCGCAGATGTCGCTCATGCTCTACCGCGCACAGGCTGCGGCCGAGACGCCGGTGGAGCGGCTTGCCACGCTGCTGCTGGAGGCCGTGCGCCAGCATGTGCAGTTGGAGCCCGCGCAGCTTCACTGAACGGCCCCCGCTAGAATCCGCACCCCGCAGCAGGGCGTCCCGGCCGGCTGCGGGTTTTTGCTTTTCCGGGGCCATGTAGAGGACCACCATGTACAAAAACCTCGCGGGCCGCGCCGTTCTGGCGTGGGCAGCCGCCTGTTTTTTATCTCCCGCCTTTTCGCAACCGCAGGCTCCCAAGGAGCCGCTGAAGATCGGCTTCGTCTACGTGACGCCGGTCACCGACGCCGGCTGGGTGCGCCAGCATGAAGAGGGCCGCAAGGCCGTCGATGCGGCACTCGGCGGCAAGGTTAAGACCACCTTCGTCGAGAACGTGCCCGAGGGGGCCGACACCGAGCGCGTGATCCGCGATCTTGCGCAGCAGGGCAACCGGCTGATCTTCACGCCCAGCTTCGGCTACATGGAACCGACGTTGAAGGTGGCGCGCGACTTTCCGGATGTGAAGTTCGAATCGGTCACCGGCTACAAGGCCGCGCCCAACGTGGCAACGGCCAATGCGCGCTACTACGAAGGCCGCTACCTCGCAGGCATTGCGGCCGGGCGCATGACGAAGACGAACGTGGCTGGCTACGTCGCGGGCTTTCCGATTCCTGAAGTGCTGCAAGGCATCAACGCCTTCACGCTCGGCATGCGTTCGATCAACCCGAATGCCAAGGTGGTCGTGGTGTGGCTCAACGAATGGTTCGACCCGCCGAAGGAGCGCGACGCGGCCATGGCGCTGTTCAACCAGAACGCCGACGTCGTCGCCTTTCACACCGGCTCCACCGCGGTGATGGCAGCGGCGCAGGAGCGCGGCAAGATGGCCGTGGCCTACCACTCCGACATGCGCAAGATTGCGCCCGATGCGCAGATCGTCGCCGTTACCCATCAGTGGGGCGGCTACTACACGCAGCGCGCGCAGGCGGTGCTCGATGGCAGCTGGAAGAGCGGCAACGTCTGGGGCGGCGTAAAGGAAGGAATGATCCGCGTCGGCGACTTCGGCACCAAGGTGCCCAAGGCCGTGCAGCAGGAGGTGCTGGCGCGCCAGCAGGACATTGCCGCGGGCAAGCTGCAGCCGTTTCGCACAGTGGCCGCTGATGTGCGCGACAACGAGGGCCGTGTCGTCATCGCGAAAGGTGCGCAGCTGAACGACGAGCAGATCCTGAGGATGAACTGGCTGGCCGAAGGCGTGCAGGGGCGCGTCACGCGTTAGCCCGGTCGCGTTAGCCCAGCCGCTCGACCACAAAGTCGACGAAGGTCCGAAGTTTGGCGCTGGGCCGGGCTTCGGGCAGCCGCATGATGTGAACCTGCCGTGTCGGCAGCTCCCACCTGGGCAGCAACCGAACCACCTGGCCCGAGGCCAGGGCAGGGCCGAGCAGCGCGTCGGCCTGCACGATCACCCCGACGCCCGCAATCGCCGCGGCCAACAACGCCTGGCCGTTGTTGGTGCTGAGCGGGCCGCGCACGGGCACCTGCACCGTCTGCCCGTTGCGCGTGAAGCGCCATGAATGGTTCGGCCCCCACGCCGCGAAGCCGAGCAGCGGGAAAGCTTCCAGCTCGGACGGGTGCTTCGGAAGCCCGTGGCGGGCAACCCAGGCGGGGCTTGCCACCGCGAACATGCGCGCCAATGCGAGCGGCCGCGCAATGAGGCGTTCATCGACCGCGGCGCCCGAGCGGATGCCGCAGTCGAAGCCCTCTTCGGCCAGATCGACCACGCGGTCGTTCAGGTTCAGGTCCACCTTCACCTGCGGATAGGCCCCGATGTACTCGGCAATGACGGGTGTGAGCCGGTGTGCGCCATAGGCGACGGGCGCTGTCACGCGCAGCACGCCCTGCGGCATGGCGCGCAGCGACTCGGCCACGCCGTCGGCCGTGTGCACGCTCGCGAGCACGTCGCGGCAACGCTCCAGGTAGGCGGCGCCGATTTCCGTGAGTGCGTGGCGCCGCGTGGTGCGCTCGAGCAAGCGGGCGCCGAGCTGATCCTCAAGTGCGCGGATGTGCTTGCCGACCATCACGGCCGAGAGATCGAGCGCCTCGGCGGCCGCGGCAAAGCTGCCCGCGTCCACCGTGGCGACGAAGACTTCCATCGCGCGCAGCTTGTCCATATTGAGAACTCAGAGTTTCGAATTGCAGAACCGGATGGCAATTTATCAAACTATCGATTCGCAAAACAATGCAGCCTTCCTGATTCATTTGTCGAGGTTTTCATGAAGGTTCTTGTTGTGGGCGCGAGTGGCGCAGTGGGCAGTGCCGTGGCGCAGGCGTTGGCCGATCGCGGGCACCAGGTGGTGCGTGCGGGCCGCACGCGCGGCGACCGGCAGGTCGACATCACGAGCAACGCGAGCGTCGAGGCGCTGTATGCCGATGTAGGGCGGGTCGATGCGATCGTCTCGGCGGCCGGCGGGCTGTTTTTCGGGCCGCTCGCTGAAATGCGGCCGGCCGATTTCAACATCGGCCTGCAGGACAAGCTGCTCGGCCAGGTGCGCCTTGCGCTGCTGGGCCAGCACGTTCTGGCGGATGGCGGCTCGATCACGCTGACCACGGGCGTGGCGGCCGACGATCCGGTTCGCGGCGGAGCCAATGCGGCGGCAGTGAATGCGGCGGTCGAGGGTTTCGTGAAAGGCGCAGCCATCGAGCTGGGCCGCGGCCTGCGCATCAATGCGGTCAGTCCGACGCTGCTGACCGAATCGTTGGCGGCATATGGCGCGCTCTTTCCGGGCGTCGAAACCGTACCGGCCGCGCGCGTGGCGCTGGCTTATGTGCGCAGCATTGAAGGTCCGCTGACGGGGCGCGTGTTTCGGGTGTGGCAATGAGCACGCGCACGCGACTTGCCGGCGCGCTGCTCGCGCTCGTCACCGCGTCGGAGGGGAGTACGTTCGCCATATAGCACTCATACGCGCATGGAAATTGCGGCGCTGCCGGGCTGGTTTACCCTCCGCAGCAACGATGAAAAAAGCCTACCGCGCCTCCCTCCTGCGATTCGACGATGCCGGACTGCCCGTTTTCGATGAAGACGGCCTGCTGGTCGTCGCCCCCGACAGCGCCGGCCGCCAGCGCGTGCTCGACGCCGGCAGCCATGCCGCGGTGTCGCCGTGCCACCCGGATGCCGAGCTGACCCACCTGCCGGGCCGCATCCTCGCGCCGGGCTTCGTGGACATGCACATCCACTTTCCGCAAACGGACATCATCGGTTCGCCCTCGCCGGGGCTCCTGCCCTGGCTGGAGAACTACACCTTCCCGGCGGAAGCCAAGTTCATCGACCCCTCGCATTCGAACGAAGTGGCCGACGTGTTCTTCGACGAGCTGCTGCGCAACGGCGTCACCACGGCGCTGACCTTTGCCACGTCGCACGTGGCGTCGGTCGATGCCTTTTTTGAAGGCGCCCAGCGCCGGGGCTTGCGCATGATCAGCGGCAAGGTGCTGCAGGACCGGCATTCGCCCGACGGCGTGCGCGACGAGACGGAGCAGAGCCTCATCGACTCGGAAGCGCTGATCCGCAAGTGGCACAACACGGGCCGCCTGGGCTACGCCATCACACCGCGCTTTGCGCCCGCGAGCACCGACGCGCAGATGCGCGGCGCCGGCGAGCTGGCCGCGAAGTACGCCGACACATGGATCCAGTCGCACGTGGCCGAAAATCGCGACGAGGTGGCGTGGGTGCGCGAGCTGTACCCGCAGGCGCGCTCTTACCTCGATGTGTATGCCGGCTTCGGGCTGATGCGCGAACGCGCCGTATACGCGCACTGCATCTACCTGGACGACACCGACCGCGAGCTGCTGCGCGACACCAAAACGGCTGCCGCGGTAAGCCCGACCAGCAACCTGTTCCTGGGCAGCGGCTTCTTCGACTTCGGCGCGGCCGACCGTGTCGGGTACCCCTACGGCCTGGCGAGCGACGTGGGCGGCGGCACCAGCTTCAGCCCCTTCCACACGATGATGGCGGCCTACTACGTGGGCCGCGAGGGGCAAACCAAGACCGGCCTGAGCATTGCGCCTTCGCAGCTGTGGTGGCGCCACACCGGCGGCGCGGCGCGCGCGCTGGGGCTCGAAGGCGTGATCGGCAACCTGCAGCCCGGTTGCGAAGCCGACTTTCTGGTGCTCAACCCCCAGGCCACGCCTTTGATGGCCCGCAAGGGCGCCCGCGCGAACAACCTGGAGGAGCTGCTGTTCTCGATGATCGTGCTGGGCGACGACCGGCTGATCGAGCGGACGGTGATCTCGCAGGCGGGATAGATGCGGGAGTGGGATGGCTGGGTGGCACATGCCACAATTCGTGCCATTCCTCCCCGCAGCAGCATCAGCGACCGCATATGAGCATCAAGAGCGACAAATGGATCCGGCGCATGGCCGAGCAGACCGGCATGATCGAGCCCTTCGAGCCCGGCCAGGTGCGCGAGGCCGCCGGCCACAAGATCATCAGCTACGGCACTTCGAGCTACGGCTACGACATCCGTTGCGCGCCTGAATTCAAGGTTTTCACCAACATCCACAGCACCGTGGTCGACCCGAAGAACTTCGACGAGAAGAGCTTCGTCGACATGCACGGCGACTACTGCATCATTCCGCCCAACAGCTTTGCGCTGGCGCGCACGGTCGAATACTTTCGCATCCCGCGCAACGTGCTCACCATCTGCCTGGGCAAGAGCACCTATGCGCGCTGCGGCATCATCGTCAACGTGACCCCGTTCGAGCCCGAATGGGAAGGCTACGTGACGCTCGAGTTCAGCAACACCACCCCGCTGCCCGCCAAGATCTACGCGGGCGAGGGCTGCGCGCAGGTGCTGTTCTTCGAGAGCGACGAAGTCTGCGAAACCAGCTACAAGGATCGCGGCGGCAAATACCAGGGCCAGCGCGGCGTCACGCTCCCCAAGACCTGAGAGGCCTCGCGGGGGGTACCCCTCGCGTTCCTCCGCTTCCGACGGCGTCACCACAGGCATGCAAATGCCTGTTTTGCTTACAAGGCACCGGCGCGGACAAAGTACCATCCAGCGACGCTCCGGCACAACTGCCCGGCAAGGAGACTGCGATGAGATGGGAAGGCAACGAACAATCGGACAACGTCGAAGACAGGCGCAGCGGGGGCGGCGGCGGTGGCGGCTTCATCGGCGGCCGCGGCATCGGCATCGGCACCATCGCGGTCGCGCTGATTGCCGGCTGGATCTTCGGCATCAACCCGCTCACGGTGCTCAGCCTCCTGAGCGGCGGTGGCGATCCCGTCCAGGTGCAGCAGCAACAAGGGCCCGCACCCAAGCCGCCATCGGGCGACCGCGAGGCGGCCTTCGTCTCGACGGTGCTCAAGAACACCGAGGTGGTCTGGACCAACATCTTCCGGCAGAACGGTGGCACCTACCAGCCGCCCCGGCTCGTGCTGTTTCGCGGCGCCACGCCTACGGCCTGCGGCACCGGGCAATCGGCCATGGGGCCGTTCTACTGCCCGGGCGACAAGAAGGTGTACATCGACCTGAGCTTCTACGACACGCTCAAGAACCAGCTCGGCGCGCCGGGCGAGTTTGCGCAGGCCTATGTCATTGCGCACGAGGTAGGCCACCACGTGCAGGACGAACTCGGCGTGACCGCCAAGGTAGACGGCATGCGCGGACGGCTGAGCCAGTCGCAGAACAACGCGCTGAGCGTTCGCGTCGAACTGCAGGCCGACTGTTTTGCCGGCATCTGGGCGCACCATTCGCAAGAGTCGAAGAAGTGGCTCGAGCCGGGCGACATCGAGGCCGCCATGAACGCCGCGCAGAAGATCGGCGACGACGCCTTGCAGCGTTCCGCAGGCCGTGCGGTGGTGCCCGACAGCTTCACCCACGGCTCCAGCGCACAGCGCCAACGCTGGTTCGGCGCGGGGTACCAGAGCGGCGATATCAAGTCTTGCGACACCTTCAACGCGCGCACCCTTTGAGCCTTGGCGCGCCGCAGGGCGCGTGGTTGCTTCGCATGATGCTATAAAATAAATAGCAATACGGCCGGCGCGGACGTTGTCACGGCGCCGTCACTGCCATTTTTTGCGGCAATGCGACAATAGAAGGCTTAATGACAAGCTCCTTCTCCAATCTATCGCTGGCGGAACCGCTGGCGCGCGCCGTAGCCGAAATGGGCTACGAGACCATGACTCCCATCCAGGAGCAGGCCATTCCGGTCGTGCTTTCGGGGCAGGACGTGATGGGGGCCGCGCAGACCGGCACCGGCAAGACCGCAGCGTTTTCGCTGCCGCTGCTGCAGCGCATGCTCAAGCACGAGAACTCGTCCACCTCGCCCGCGCGGCACCCGGTGCGTGCACTGGTGTTGCTGCCCACGCGCGAACTGGCCGACCAGGTGGCCCAGCAGGTCAAGCTGTACGCCAAGTACACCAACCTGCGCAGCACGGTGGTGTTCGGCGGCATCGACATGAAGCCGCAGACACTCGAGCTCAAGAAGGGCGTCGAAGTGCTGGTGGCCACGCCGGGCCGGCTGCTCGACCACATCGAAGCCAAGAACGCGGTGCTCAACCAGGTGGAGTACGTGGTGCTCGACGAGGCCGACCGCATGCTGGACATCGGCTTTCTGCCCGACCTGCAGCGCATCCTGAGCTACCTCCCCAAGCAGCGCACCACGCTTCTGTTCTCGGCCACCTTCTCGCCCGAAATCAAGCGGCTGGCCAGCAGCTACCTGCAGAACCCCGTCACCATCGAAGTGGCGCGGCCGAACGAAACGGCGTCGACCGTCGAGCAGCACTTCTACAGCGTGAGCGACGACGACAAGCGCCGCGCGCTCAAGCAGATCGTGAAGCAGCGCGGCATCACGCAGGCCTTTGTCTTCGTCAACAGCAAGCTCGGCTGCGCACGCCTCGCGCGCTCGCTGGAGCGCGACGGTCTTCGCACCACGGCGCTGCACGGCGACAAGAGCCAGGACGAACGCCTGAAGGCGCTTGCCTCGTTCAAGGCGGGCGAAGTCGACCTGCTGGTGTGCACCGACGTTGCGGCCCGCGGCCTCGACATCAAGGACGTGCCGGCGGTCTTCAACTTCGACATTCCGTTCAACGCCGAAGACTACGTGCACCGCATCGGCCGCACGGGCCGTGCCGGCGCTTCGGGCCTGGCCGTGAGCTTTGCCAGCGGCGGCAACGATGCGCGCCTGGTGGCCGACATCGAGAAGCTGATCAAGAAGAAGATCGAGCTCGAACCCGTCGAATTCGAAGAAGACAAGCCACGTGGCCGCATCAACGACGGCCGCCGTCACTGGCGCGAAGAGGGCGAGGCCGGCGACGCACGCGACGTGCTCGACCAGCCGCGCGAGCGCAGCAACATCGGCGCCGATGCGCGCCGCGGCGGCGGACGCCCGCATCGCGCACCCTCCGCCCCGCGCGATCCGTTCTTCGACAAGCCGTATGAGCCGGGCGAGCGCGAAGCCGCTCCCGACTGGGAAGCCGCCGCCAAGGCTGCGCCCGCGCGCGGCATCTCGAGCAACATCAAGACCAAGCGCAAGGTTGCGGCGCTGTTCAAGAGCGCCGAGACGAGCTGACAAAGCACAGGGGCCTGCTTCGGCGAGTTCTCCCGTTCACAAAAAAGCCGGCAATGCCGGCTTTTTCTTTGGGCCCATCGGCCCGAGCGCAAACGCTCAGACCACGTGAAAGTGATGCGTACCGTCGCGTGCCAGTTGTGCCACCAGCCCGAATTCCCAATCCAGATACGCCTGCATCGCTTCAGCGGGCGCATCCGTGCCTTCGTAGGGGCGGCGGTAGCGATCGGTGCGCGGCGTCGCCAGCCGCGTCTCGCCGGACTCGGCCGCCAGGCCCGCGGCAAACCATGCCGCGTTTCCGCCGGCCAGCACCAGCACTTCGGCATCGCCTTGGCCGCGCGCATCGAGCAAGGCGCGCAAATCGGCCGCGGCATAGCGCGCGAGCAGGCTGCTGCCGCAGGTGAGCACATAGCGCTGCGATGGCGGAATTGCAGTGCCGATGGCCTGTGCCAGTTGCGCGCGAATGGCGTACCAGGCGCCGGGAATGTGCCGCTTCACGTAGTTGGCGCTGGTGGTCACGTCGATCACCGCGGTGCCGGGCCGCGAAAGCAGCGCTGCCAGCGCCTTCGGTTCGACTTCGGCAACGGCTGACGCAAGAGGTGAATAGACGGGCGCAGGCGCCGCGGTTTCAGTGAACGCCGAAGCCGCGGGCACCGCATCGGGCACATACACCTCCCAGCCCATCTGCGCGAGCCATGACGCGCTCATCGATGCGCGCACGCCGTCGTCGTCTGCCAGCACGATGCGTGCGCCGCGCACCGGCACCTGGTGATCCGTTTCCTGCACCAGTTGACCGCCGGGCGCGCTCGCAAAGCCGGGCAGGTGGCCGGCCTCGTATTCCTCGGGCGTGCGCACGTCGAAGCGGTAGAGCGTGCGATCCGGTGCTTCGAGCGTGTGCAGCGCACCGAGCGCAATGCGCTGCACGCCGGCCTTGTCGGCCACGCGGCGCGCATCGGCCTGTGCCTGTGCGCGGGTCGCATCGGTCACCGCGCCGGGCGCGCGGCGGCTCGCGCCATGGTCGAGCACCTGCCCCGCGAGCTTCCAGCCGATGGTGCCGTTGCGAAGGGCAGCCACCGGGTTCGGAATGCCGGCGTTCACCAGCGATTGCGTGCCGATGATGCTGCGCGTGCGGCCCGCGCAGTTGACGATCACCTGCGTGGCCGGGTCGGGCGCGAGCTCCCGCACGCGCAGGACCAGCTCCGCGCCGGGCACGCTGGTGGCCGAGGGAATGCTCATGGTCTGGTATTCGTCGAAGCGGCGCGCATCGAGCACCACCACGTTCGCCTTGCCCTCGACCAGTGCCTTCACTTCGGGCGCGGAAAGCGATGGCGTGTGCCGCTCATGCTCGACCAGTTCGCCGAAAGACTTGCTCGGCACGTTCACGTCGCGAAACAGCTCGCCGCCGGCCGCGCGCCAGCCTTCGAGGCCGCCTTCGAGCAGGTGCACGTTGGTGTAGCCGAGCGCGGCCAGTGTTTGCGCGGCGAGCGGCGCCAGGTCGATGCCGTCGTGCGTGCCGTAGAGCACGATGAAGGTGCTGCGCCGCGGAATGCGCCGCCACGCCTCGATCTCGATGCGCGAAAGCGGCAGGTTCGCTGCCCACAGCGGATGTTCCTGCGCGAAGGGATCTTCTTCGCGCACGTCGAGCAGCGCGGTTTCTTCGCGTGCGAGCAGGCGCTCGCGCACGGCGGCAAAGGGCAGCAGGGGAAAGGCGGTGGTCGTCATGCGGATGTCGATCGGAGTTCGGCGGAGCGGTCCCAGAGGTTGGGAAGAAGCGTGTTGGAGTAACCCGAAACGAAGGGCTTGCGTCCGCCCTCGGCCGGGTAAGTATGCCGCCGCACGGCGCCGATGTTGGCGCCGTAGACGTGGATGCTGATGGAAACGCGGTCTTCATGCGCGTTGTGCACGCGATGCAGGTCGCCCACGGTGGGCGACACGGCCTCCACGTCGCCGGCGTCGAGCCGCACTGCATCGCCTTGCGCCCGTGCCCGGCCGTCGCTGCCGACCGCATAGCCCTGGCTGTATTCGGCACCGCGCAGCATGCCGATCAGGCCCCACACCGTGTGGTCGTGTACCGGCGTGGCTTGCCCCGGCCCCCACACAAAGCTCACGACCGAAAAGCGCTCGGTGCTGTCGGCATGCAGCAGGAACTGGCGGTAGTGCACCGGGTCGGGCTGCGCGAACGCGTCGGGCAGCCAGTCGTCTCGCGCGACCAGCGTGCGAAGCAGCGCGCGGCCTTCGGAAAGAATGCGCGGCTCGTCGGGTGCGCTGTCGAGCAGCCGGCCGAATGCGCCGACGAATTCACGCAGCGGTGCGATGGCGGCAACTTCGGGTGCCGTCATGCGGGCCGTTTCCAGAGTTGCGCATCGGTGATGGCGCGCACGTCCACGCGCACCGGCAGGATGCCGTCGCGCGCCGAGCGGTCGGCCACCGCCTGCAGTGCAACGATGTCGGCTTCGGCCACCGGCCGGCCCGTGACCGAGGCACGCGCGGTGATGATGCGGGCCGACTCGATCGGAAGGCGCGTGAGCTTGCTGTAGGCCTGCGCATACGCCTCGGGGTTGGCCAGCGCCCATTCGCCCGCGCGCGCCAGCCGGTCGAGAAACTGCACGATGGCAATGCGCTTGGCAGGGTCCGCCAGCGAAGGCTCGCTGGCAGTGATGAAGCCCAGGGCCGTGTTGATGCCGCGCCCGTCGCGCAAGATGCGCCCGCCCTGCTGCAGCGCGATCGTGTAGTAGGGGTCGAACACGGCCCAGGCATCGATCTGCTTCGACGCAAAGGCCGCGGCCGCATCGGTGGGCAGCACAAACTTCACCGTGACCTCGCTGCGCGGTACGCCGGCTTCTTCGAGCGCGCCGTACAGCTGGTATTGCGAGATGCTGCCGCGCGCGGACGAAACGATGACCGTCTTGCCGCGCAAGTCGGCCACAGTGCGCAGGGGTGAATCGGGCTGCACCACAATGCCCAGCGCATCGGCCTTGCCCACACGCGTGGCGACGATCTTCAGCGGCGTGCGGCCGACGGCCGCGGCCAGCACCGGCAGGTCGCCGGCCACGGCGGTGTCCACCGCCGCGCTGCGCTGCGCTTCGAACAGCGGCGCGGCGCCCTGGAAGTTGGCCCAGCGGTAAGCGAAGGGCGCGTCGTCGAGCGCCTTCGATGCCTCGAAGAGGGCGCGCAAGCCTCCGGCCTGGTCGCCGAGCACCAGCGTGGTCTGCGGCTGCTGCGCCCATGCACGCATGGAGCCGGCAGCTGCCAGTGCAAGAGCGGTGCCCTGCTTGAGCCAGCTTCGGCGCGAAGCCCTGGAGAAGAGAAGGTCGGTCATGCGGCGGCTCCCGAAGACTGCAATGCGCGAGCGCCCGCCGCAACCAGGATGGCGTCGTTCTGCGGGGTGTGGATGCGGCTGCACAGCACGTCACGGTGATGCCGCTCCAGCGGGTTCTGCCGTGCGAGGCCGTGGTTGCCGCTCAGTTGCAGCGCGATTTCGACGGCGCGCACTGCGTTGCCCGTCACGGTGTACTTCAGCAATCCACTCTCGGTGGCCGGCTGCGCGCGCCCTTCGTCGACGGCTCGGGCCGCATCGTCGAGCAGCACGCGGTTGGTGCGCAGCAGCGCGGCGATTTCTCCCACGTGCTCCTGCACGCGCGGCAGGCTTGCCAGCGACGCGCCCAGGCTGCCGGGTGCGCGCTGGTTCAGGAAGCCGGTCAACCAGTCATTCGCGGCCTGCGCCACCGCGTCGTACAGGCTGCCGAGCAGCACGGTCATCCACGCTTGCTGCGTGGCGTGTGCGTCGATGTCCGTCTGGCTGCCCGCGTCGGGTGCCCAGTCGGCCGGGGCGCGCAGGTCGACCGCATGGTCGAGGTCGATCGCGACGTTCTCGAACACCACTTCATGGCTGCCCGAGGCTCGCAGCCCCAGGTGGTCCCAGCTTGCGATCACGCGCACGCCGGGCGCATGGCGCGGCACCAGGAACACGCCGGTGCGCGGCGCGGCCTCATCGGTGCGCCCCCATACAGCGAGCCAGGAGAGCCCCTCGATGCCGGTCGTGTAGAGCTTGTGGCCGTCGATCTTCCAGCCGTTGCCTTCACGGCGGGCGATTGTCGCGGGCAACCCGCCACGCGCCGGCGAGCCGAGCGCGGGCTCCACGCGCAGCGCATTGATGAGCGCGCCGTGCTCCACTGCGTCGCGCAGCACGCGTTCGCGCAGATGCAGCGGCCAGCGGCTGTCGCTGCGCGCAAGGGCATGGTGCTGCAGGTAGGTCATCGTCAGGATCAAGGCAGTAGCAGGCTCGCCGCGCGCCACCGCGGCAATCACACGCCGCGCGGTGGCCAGGCTGGCACCGGCGCCGCCGTACGCCGCAGGTGCCACCAGGCCGATGAGGCCGTGCGATTGCAGCGCCTCGAAGTTCTGGCGCGGCAAGGCGCCGCTTCGGTCGTGGTCGGCTGCCGTGGCCGCGAACTGGGTCGACAGGCGTGCCAAGAGGGCGCCGTCGACCGCGGCCGGAGCGGCGCTTGATGTGGGGAATTCATTGGTGGCCGACGGGCGGCGCAAGGGGAGTGCACTCATGGTTGCGCACAGTACCGGCCCCGTGCCGCGCCGGAAACGACGCATCCCGCATATGCAAACTCGTTTTTCTGCGTTCGCTTTTGCCGTGTGCGCAGGTACGGTCCGGTGCATGAAACCTGAATTCCCACTCGATCGGCGCCGCCTGCTGCAGGCCGCCGCAGCATGGAGCGCCATGGCTGCAACCGGCGCCGCACAGGCCGCGGCACCGGCACGCGACCTTTCCGGCGTGACCCTGCGCGTGGGCACCTACAAGGGCCTGTGGCGACCGTTGCTCACGGCCTCGGGCCAAGCCGACACGCCCTACAAGATCGACTGGCGCGAGCTCAACAACGGCGTGCTGCACATCGAGGCTATCAACGGCGACGCACTCGACCTGGGCTCGGGGAGCGAGATTCCGCCGGTATTCGCCGCGCGCCAGAAGTCCAGCGTGAAGCTGGTGGCCGTAACGCATGAAGACCTGAACAACCAGGCCACGCTCGCACGCAAGGATTCACCGATCCGCAGCATTGCGGACTTCAAGGGCAAGCGCGTGGGCTATGTGCGCGCCACCACTTCGCACTACTACCTGGCCAGGCAACTGGCCGAGGCGGGGCTCTCGTTCAGCGACATCCAGGCCGTGAGCCTCACGCCGTCGGACGGCCTTTCGGCCTTTGCGCGCGGCGATCTCGATGCATGGGCCATCTACGGCTACAACGGCCAGCTGGCACGCACGCAGTACGGCGCGCGCACCATCAAGACCGGCGTGGGCTATCTCTCGGGCAACTTTCCCATCTACGCCAACCCGCGCGCGCTGGACGACGCACTGCGCCGCGCGGCATTGAGTGACCTGCTTCAGCGCCTGCAGCGCTCCTTCGCATGGATCAACGGCAACTTCCTGGCCTATGCGCGCGCTCAATCGGCCGAGACGCGCGTGCCCGTCGGCGACCTGGTCGAACTCTTCAATGGCCGCAGCGGCGACTACAGCCTGGGCCCGGTCACCGATGCCGTGGTGCGCGGCCACCAGCAGGTGGCCGACACCTTCCTGAAGATCGGCGTGCTCGATGGCCCGGCCGACGTGAAGCCCCTGTGGGATCGCAGCTTCGAAAGCGTGCTGCGCCTGCCCGCCGCCTGAACAACCACGCATCCACCTGAAAACACGAGGACACCATGAGCCAGAACGACGTTGAATTCATCGGCATGATCCAGGGCCAGAAGGTCTCGGAGATCCATGCAGCCAAGGGCCCCGCGATCGACCGCGACTATGTGCGCGCGTTCGCGCAGGCGCATGAGAACGCGGGCTTCGACCGCGTGCTGGTGCCGCACCATTCCACCAGCCCCGACGCAACGCTGACGGTGGCCTACGCCGCGTCGGTCACCGAGCGCATCCACTTCATGCTGGCGCATCGCCCCGGCTTTGTGGCGCCCACGCTGGCTGCGCGACAGTTCGCCTCGCTCGACCAGTTCAGCGGCGGCCGGCTCGGCGTGCACTACATCTCGGGCGGCTCCGACGAGGAACAGCGCCGCGACGGCGACTGGCTCGATCACGACCAGCGCTATGCCCGCACCGACGAATACCTGGAGGTGCTGCACAAGGTGTGGACCAGCGAGAAGCCCTTCGACCACGAGGGTGCGCACTACCGCTTCCAGAATGCGTTCTCGGAAGTGAAGCCGGTGCAGACGCGCAACGGCAAGCCGCATGTGCCGGTGTATTTTGGTGGTGCGTCGGAAGCTGCGATTCCCGTCGCAGGCAAGTACGCCGACGTGTATGCGCTGTGGGGCGAATCGCTCGACCAGGCGCGCGAGCTCACCACCCGCGTGCGCGCCGAGGCGGCGAAGCACGGGCGCAGCGTGCGCTTCTCGGTGTCGTTCCGGCCGATTCTCGCGGAGACCGAAGAGGCCGCGTGGGTGCGCGCCGACCGCATCCTGGCCGAGACCAAGCGGCTTCGCGTGGTGCAGGGCTACAACCGCGGCGGCCCGCAGCAGAGCGAAGGCGCCAAGCGCCTGCTGGCTGCGGCCGAGAAGGGCCCGCGTGTGGACAAGCGGCTGTGGACTGCCGTCGCGCAAGAGATCGGCGGCCGCTCCAACAGCACGGCGCTGGTCGGCACGCCCGAGCAGGTGGCCGATGCGCTGCTCGATTACTACGACCTGGGCGTGACCACCTTCTTGATCCGGGGCTTCGATCCGCTGGAGGACGCGACGGACTATGGGCGCGAGTTGATTCCGCGCACGCGAGAGCTGGTGGCGCAGCGCGCAGCCTCGGTTCGAAAGGCTGCATGACCTGACTTTCTCCCTCCCCTTCCGGGGGAGGGCAGGGGTGGGGGCAAGCGGCCTTTGAACGCGCCGCGGCTCTTCAAGCGCCGCTTGCCCCCATCCCAGCCTTCCCCCAGAGGGGGAAGGAGCAATACCCAACACGAGGAAATCTTCATGAGTGCAGTTCTGTCGATCGACTGGGATGCCGGCTTCGCGCTTCGGCGCAACCCGAACCCGCAGCAAAAATACTGGTTCGACCCCATCCCACCGCGCACCAGCGTGCAGGCCGAGCGCCGCCACCGGCAGGAGCGCCTCGCCGGCGCCTTCCGCCTGTTCGCACGTTTCGGCTTTGCGCAGGGGCTTGCCGGCCACATCACCGCGCGCGACCCGGAGCTTACGGATCACTTCTGGGTCAACCCGCTAGGCATCCACTTCTCGCGCATCAAGGTGTCCGACCTGCTGCTCGTCAACTCGAAAGGCGAAACCGTGATCGGCGACAGGCCGCTCAACAAGGCCGCCTTTGCCATTCACGCCGCCATCCACGAGCACAACCCGAAGATCGTTGCCGCGGCCCACACGCATTCGACCTACGGCAAGGCCTGGTCCACGCTGGGCCGCAAGCTCGACACCATCACGCAGGACAGCTGCGTGTTCCATGAAGACGTGGCGCTGTTCGACGATTTCACCGGCATGGTGGTCGACACCAGCGAGGGTGATCGCATTGCACAGGCGCTGGGCGACAAGAAGGGCGCCATTCTCAAGAACCACGGCATCCTTACCGCGGGGCCCACGGTGGAGGCTGCCGCGTGGTGGTACATCGCGCTCGACAACGCCTGCCACACGCAACTGCTGGCCGAAGCCGCCGGCAAGCCGCAGCCCATCGACGAAGCCACGGCACGCCACACCCACAGCCAGATCGGCGGTCCGGAGGGGGCCATCCATTCCTTCGACAGTCTTTACCAAGGCCTTGTCGAAGCGGAACCTGAGCTGCTGGACTGAAGATAGAAAACCAACGGAGTTCTCGATGACCGCATCCCTTTCACGCCGCAGCGTCTTGCGCGCCGGCGGTGCCGCCGCCGTGGTCGCCTCGGGCGGGCTGATCGCCTCGCAGGCTTTTTCGCAGCAGGCGCGCAAGCTCACCTTTGCCTGGAACGCCGCCGCGTTCTGCCTTTCGCCAGTTGTGGTGGCGCAAGAGCGCGGCTACTTCGAGCGCAACGGCCTGCAGGTGGACCTGATCAACTACACCGGCTCCACCGACCAGCTGCTCGAATCGCTCGCCACCGCCAAGGCCGATGCGGCGGTGGGCATGATCCACCGCTGGCTCAAGCCGCTGGAGTCGGGCTTCGACGTGAAGATCGTCGGCAGCTCGCACGGCGGCTGCGTGCGGCTGGTGGGCGCGAAGAGCGCGGGCGCGACCAGCCTTGCAAGCCTCAAGGGCAAGATCATCGGCGTCTCGGACATCGCAAGCCCGGGCAAGAACTTCTTCTCCATATTGCTTGCGAAGAACGGCATCGATGCCGAGAAGGACGTGACCTGGCGCCAGTACCCGGCCGACCTGCTCGACATTGCGGTGCAGAAGGGCGAGATCCACGCGATTGCCGACGGCGACCCGAACGTCTACCTGATCGAGAAGCGCAACAAGGGCGCCTTCGTGGAGATTGCAAGCAACCTCTCCGGCGAATACAAGGACAAGGTCTGCTGCATCGTGGGCGCCCGCGGCGAGCTGGTGCGCAAAGACAAGCCGACCGTCGCGGCGCTCGTGCGCGCCATTGCGCAGGCGTCGGACTACGTGGCCGAGAACCCGAACGAATCGGCA
This sequence comes from Variovorax sp. CCNWLW186, assembly GCF_037203865.1. Lineage (NCBI taxonomy): Bacteria > Pseudomonadati > Pseudomonadota > Betaproteobacteria > Burkholderiales > Comamonadaceae > Variovorax > Variovorax sp. CCNWLW186. Next base: position 376,774 of record NZ_JBBCBO010000002.1, read on the forward strand.
AGGCTCTTTGCCAAGTATTCGCCCAAGGTGCCGGTGGAAGACCTGCGCGCGCTGCTGGGCACCCTCACCCACAGCCACCATCCGCTTGGCAAGAACCTGCGCGACGAAGTGGAGTTCTATGCGCGCGATTTCCGCAGCGTCGGTGTGCTCAAGAAGACCACCGACCCGGTGCGCTTTGCCGAACACGTTTCCTTCGATCCGCTGGCATGAGCACCCCCGACCCCGCATTGGGCTTCGATTCCCTCCCCTTCCGGGGGAGGGCCAGGGTGGCGGCAGCGGCGCCCGAACGCCCGCTGGCTCCTGCTTCGACACCGGCCCGCACCCCAACAACCCTACCTGTGTGGCGCATCGGCTTCGCCGCCGCTGCGACATGGCTTGCGCTCGGCCTGCTCACCATCTACTGGCCGAACCAGGCCGTGGGCTTCAGCGACTGGGCCTACACCGCCGAGTTCGGCATCGCCGCCATTGCAGTCGGTGCGCTGCTGCTTGCCATCGCATTGCTCGGCTCGCGCGCCGGCCGCGCCCCTCGCCTGCTTTGGCCCGCCGGCCCGTGGCTCGTCGCACTGCCGGTGCTCTTCGCCATCTGGGAGATCGTGACCGCCAAGCTTGCCTTGCTCCCCACGCCGTTCTTCGCACCGCCGCAAAGCCTGATCGAAACCTACATCGATGATTGGCGTCGCCTTGGCGAAAGCCTGCTGCATTCGACCCGGTTGCTCGCCCACGGCTTCGTGCTGGGCGCGCTCGCGGGCTTTCTCACGGGCGTGACCATCGGCTGGTCGCGCATTGCGGGCTACTGGGTGCATCCGGTGCTGCGTTTCGTGGGGCCGGTGCCGGCCTCGGCACTGCTGCCGCTCGCGTTCTTCTTCTTTCCATCGAGCTATGCGGCCGCGGTGTTCCTGATTGCGTTGGCGACGGGCTTCCCCGTGGCGGTGCTCACCTGGTCGGGCGTGGCAACAGTGAACCGCAACTACTACGACGTGGCGCGCACCATGGGCGCGAGCGAGCGCTTCCTGGTGCTGCGCGTGGCAATACCCGCTGCGCTGCCGCAGGTGTTCGTGGGTCTCTTCATGGGGCTGGGCGCGGCTTTCTCGGTGCTCGTTACGGCCGAGATGATGGGTGTGAAGGCCGGCCTGGGCTTCTACCTCTCGTGGGCTCAGGGCTGGGCTTCGTACTCGAACATGTACGCCGCGCTGATCGTGATGGCCGTGCTGTGCTCGGGCCTGATCACGCTGCTGTTCAAGGTGCGCGATCGCGTGCTGTCGTGGCAGAAGGGAACCGTCAAATGGTAGCCACCGTTGTCGCAGAACCCGGTGTGCGCCAGGCCGGCGCGCACATCGACATTCGCGGTGTGAGCCACTGGTTCGATGTGCCCGCGGGGCCGCTGCAGGTGCTCGACGACATAGACCTTACCGTGAGGCCGGGCGAATTTGTCGCGCTGCTGGGTCCGAGCGGTTGCGGCAAGTCGACCTTGCTGCGGCTGGTGGCCGGGCTCGAGCCCGCCACGGCCGGGCGCATCACGCAAGACGATGCGCCGATCACGCGGCCCGACCCGTCGCGCATCGTCGTGTTCCAGGACCCGACGCTCTATCCCTGGCGCAGCGTGTGGGACAACGTGGCGCTCGGTCTGCAGGCGCGCGGCGTGCTCAAGGCGCAGCGCGGGCGCGTCGACGAGGCGCTCAAGCTCGTGGGCCTGAGTGACTTTGCAAAGGTCTTTCCGCACCAGCTTTCGGGCGGCATGGCGCAGCGCGTGGCACTGGCGCGCGCACTCGTCAACGACCCGCAGCTGCTGGTGCTCGACGAGCCGCTCGGCAAGCTCGATTCGCTCACGCGCATCGCAATGCAGAGCGAGCTCGTCAACCTGTGGCAGCGCGCGGGCTTTTCGGCACTGCTGGTCACGCACGATGTGGAAGAAGCGCTGTTCCTTGCCAACCGGGTGATCGTGCTGAGCGACCGGCCTGCGCGCGTTGCGGCAGAGATCGTGGTCGACCTGCCGTATCCGCGCCACCGCGGCCATGCGAGGCTCGCCGAGTTGCGTCACGAGGCGCTCAGGCACCTGGGGCTCGACGCCACCTGGTGACATGAACAGCACGCCCGAGGCCGATTGGCTCAACCTGCTGATCGGCCTGCTGCAAGGCGCCCAGCTGCAGCTGCTGCGCGTGCTCGATGCGCTCGGGCTCGCACGGCAGGTGCACGGCCAGCCGGCCTGGCCTTGGTCGCAGCGCCTCTCTGGCGAGAACCTGCTGATCGACCTGGGCCAGGCGCGCAGCCTCGCGTGGACGCTGGTCTTTGTTGCCGCAGCGCTGCTTGCGCTACTCCTCGCGCTGCTGTGGCGGCGCCCGCGCTTCTACCTTCTGGGCGTGGTGCCGATGCTGCTGATCGCCGCGCCATGGCCGGCGGCGCATGTGGTGCTGGTGCCGGCAACGCCCACAAGTTTCCAGACATCGCCGACCGGTTTCACGGCCGCCTCCATCGCCAAGGGCCGCGTACTCTACGAACAGAACTGCGTCGCGTGCCACGGCGTGGATGGCAGGGGCGAAGGCCCGCTTGCGGCCTCGCTGGCGGTGTGGCCGCCGAACCTGAGCGGCCCCTTGCTGTGGCGGCGTGCCGACGGCGACCTGCTCTGGCGCATTCTTCACGGCACGCGCGATGCGCAGCATGGCAGGGCCACGATGCCGGGCTTCGGCGCGAACATCGGCGTGTCCGATGCCTGGGCGCTCATCGACTACATGAAGGCGCTGGGCGCGGGCCAGAGCCTGCGCGCGCTCGGCAACTGGCCGCAGCCCATCGGCCTGCCCGACATGGCGGTGCGTTGCGGCTCGCAGCCTGCGCGGTCGCTCGCAAGCTGGCGCGGGCAGCGCGTGCGCATCGTCGCCGGCAATGCAGCGCCGGCTGAAGACCCGCGGCTCGTGACGGTGCTGCTGGTGCCGCCGTCGCCAATGGCATCGGGCGCCAGCGCCGATTGCGTTGTGCAGTCCGCCGCCGCATGGGAGGCGCTGGCCTTGATCACCGGGACCGACCGCCTCGCGGGCACGCAACTCATCGCCGACCGCGACGGCTGGCTGCGCGTGCGCGGCGAGCCAGGCAACGCCGGCTGGTCCGACGACGACCTGGTCTGCCGCAGCGAACGCACACCGGCGGAGCCAGGGCAGGGCGCGGCATCGCCCACCGATGGATTGGGCGCGCTCATCGCCCGCATGGACGCGGAGCCGGTGCGCTTCATCAAGGGCGGCTTCATCCACTGACCGTTTTTTTACCCGCAATACACACGGAGAACCCATGAACTCACCACACCTCGACCGATCGCGCCGGCGGCTGCTGACGCACAGCCTCGCTGCCGCCGCGGCCATCAGCTTGCCCGCCATTTCGTTCCAGGCCAATGCACAAGGCCGGCAGGTGCTCAAGGCCGGCGACCAGAAGGGCGGCCTGCGTGCATTGCTCGAAGCGGCCAACGGCCTCGAAGGCCTCGGCTACGACATCCAGTGGTCCGAATTTCCCGCGGCCGCACCGCTGGCTGAAGCGCTCAATGCGGCCGCTGTCGATTCGGGCCCCATCGGCGATGCGCCGCTCATCTTTGCGCTGGCCGCGGGCACGCGCGTCAAGGCCATCGGCGCCAACCGTTCGGACTCGTACGGCACGGCGGTGCTGGTGCGGCCCGACTCACCGCTCAAGACCGCGGCCGATCTCAAGGGCAAGAGCATTGCAACCAACCGCGGGTCCATCGGCCACTACATCACGCTGAAGGCCATCACGGCGGCCGGCCTCAAGCCCGAAGAGGTGAACATCCGCTTTCTTGCACCAGCCGATGCCAAGCTCGCACTCACGCAGGGCTCAGTCGACGCCTGGGCCACCTGGGAGCCCTACACCGCGATGGCGGAGGTCAGCCAGCATGCGCGCGTGCTCGTCAGCGGCCGCGGGCTGCTGCCGGGCCTCAGCTACCTGGCGGCCACCGATGCGGCCATTGCCGCCAAGCGCCCGGTGCTGCAAGACTTTCTGCAGCGCGTGGTGAAGGCGCAGCTCTGGTCGTACCGCAACGTCGATGCCTATTCGGCCGCGCTCGCCCGCATCATCGGCATTCCGCCCGAGGCGGCCAAGCTGCAGTTCGAGCGCCGCCGGCAGAAGTGGATACCGATCGATGCGCAGGTCATTGCAGACCAGCAGGGCACGGCGGATTTCTACCGGCAGGTGGGGCTCATCAAGCAGCCGCTCGATGTGAAGGGCACGTTCGATACGGGCTTTGGCGTGGCGACCGCCGCGGGCGCCTAGCCGCGCGGACGGTCAGCCCGGCTTCTGCGCCTGCTCGCACTTCACCTGGATCAGCTCGCGCTCATGCAGCGTGGCGCCGATGCGCACCGCGCTCAGGCAGCCGCCCCAGACGCAGCCGGTGTCGGTCGAAAGCAGGTCGGGCCGCGAAAGCCAGCCCAGCGTGGACCAGTGGCCGAACGCGACCGTGGCGTTCGCGGTCTTGCGGCCGGGCACGTCGAACCAGGGCATGAAGCCCTCGGGCGCGGTGGCGGCGCCGTCCTTGCTCTCGAACTCCAACACCCCCTCGGCCGAGCAGAAGCGCATGCGCGTGAGCGCATTCACGATGGCGCGCAGCCGCGCGCTGCCCGTGAGCGTGTCGCTCCACTGCGCGGGCTCGTTGCCGTACATGGTGAGCAGGAACTCGCCGAGCGCCGGGCCGCGCAGCACCGATTCGACCTCGGCCGCCAGCACCAGCGTGTCGCCCACCGTCCACTGCGGCAGCACGCCCGCGTGCACCATGAGCAGGTCGCCGCCGTCGATTTGCATGTGCAGCGCCATGTGCTGCTGGCGCACCCATTCGAGCAGGGCTTCGCTGTCGGGCGCCTCGAGCAGGCCGGCCAGGGTGTCCTTGCGGCTGGGTTTGCGTGCACCGTGCGCCACGCCCAGCAGGTGCAGGTCGTGGTTGCCGAGAAGGCTGAGCGCGGACGCGCCGTAGCCCTGCACGCGGCGCAGCACCGCCGCTGAATCCGGGCCGCGGTTGACCAGGTCGCCGAGCAGCACGACGGTGTCGCGGCTGGGAGAAAAACCGATCTTGTCGAGCAGTTTCTGGAGGGCGGCGTCGCAGCCCTGGATGTCGCCGATCAAGTAAAGTGCCATTTCCTTATTTTCACCCCCTGTTCATGGATGTTCTCCTGCTGGCCTTGCTGACTTCGCTGAATGCGTTGTTCGCAATGTCCGAAATGGCCCTTTCAACCAGCCGGCGCGCGCGCCTTGCCGCGCTGGCCGAGACGGGAGATACCGGCGCGGAAGCCGCGCTCCGGTTGATGGAGGAACCCACCCACTTCCTCTCGACCGTGCAGATCGGCATCACGTCGATCGGCATGCTCAGCGGTATCGTGGGCGAGGCGGCCTTTGCCGCGCCGCTCGCGCTCTGGATGGAAAACCTGGGCATGGGCCGCGGCACGGCCAGCGTGGTTTCGACCGCGGTGGTGGTGACCGGCATCACTTTCTTCACCATCATCTTCGGCGAGCTGGTGCCCAAGCGCATCGGCCAGCTCTACCCAGAGCCCGTGGCGCGCTGGGTGTCGCGCCCCATGCGCGGGCTGGCCAAGGGCGCCAAGCCGTTCGTGTGGCTGCTGGCGGGCGCCACGGCCACCGTGCTGAAGCTGCTGCGCATCGACGCCAACGCCGCCCGCTCCATGACCGAGGAAGAAATTTCGGCCAGCCTGGAAGAGGGCGTGGATGCCGGCGTGATCGAGCAGCACGAGCACCAGATGGTGCGCAACGTGTTCCACCTGGACGACCGGCGCCTGTCGTCGCTGATGATCCCGCGCGCCGACATCGAGTGGCTCGACGCCTCGGACACCGTGGCGCAGGCGCTGAAGAAGGTGGCCGATGCGGGCGCGCTCAACATCGTGCATTCGTGGTACCCGGTGTGCCGCAATTCGCTCGACGACGTGGTCGGCGTGATCAGCGTGGCGCATCTGCTGCGGCTGGGCACCGAGCACGCGGGCGTGCTCGGGCAAGAGGCCGCTCCGGCCGTGTTCGTGCCCGAAACCCTTACCGGCATGGAACTGCTCGAGCAGTTCCGCGAACGCGGCGGCCGCCTGGTGTTCGTGGTCGACGAATACGGCGTGGTGCAGGGCCTCATGACGCCGCGCGACATGCTCGAGGCCATTACCGGCGAGCTGCAGCCCGGCACCCTTACCGACGCCTGGGCCCGCGAGCGGCCCGATGGCGTGTGGGAGCTCGACGGGCTGATGCCGGTTTCGGAACTGCGCGCGCGGCTCGGCATTCGCGAGCTGCCCGACGAAGAGCGCGGGCGCTACAACACCGTGGCAGGTTTGCTGATGGCCGTTTCGGGCCATCTGCCCAAGGCGGGCGAGGTGATCGAATGCGCGGGCTGGCATTTCGAAATCGCCGCGCTCGAGGGCCGCCGCATCGACCGCGTGCTGGCCGCGCCCGACAAGTCGGCGGCGCACGGCGACTAGCGCCTGCCCGCCCCATCAGAATTTCAAGAAGACCACCAAGCGATCGCATTGATCGCCAGCCCCACCATGACCGAAGACATCTACACCGAGCCGAATGCCGACCCCGACACCCTTGCCAACCTGGGGCCGCTGCGCGCCATGGCAGGCATCTGGGAGGGCAGCCGCGGCGTGGACGTGAAGCCCAAGCGCGAAGGCCCCAAGACGCAGGTCTATGTCGAGCGCTACGAGCTGCAGCCCATCGATCCGCAGACCAACGGCCCGCAGCTGCTGTACGGCCTGCGCTACCACACCTACATCCACAAGCCCGGCCTCACCAAGATGTACCACGACCAGGTGGGCTACTGGCTCTGGGAGCCGGCCACCGGCACGGTGATGCACACGCTGGCCATTCCGCGCGGCCAGGTGGCCATGGCCAGCGGCCATGCCAAGGCCGGCGACACGCGCTTCACGCTCAGCGCCGAGCGCGGCAGCCTGGTGAACGGCATCGTGTCCAACCCGTTCATCGAAGAAGCCTTCACCACGCTCGCGTGGAACATCACGGTCACCATCAACGCCGACGGCACCTGGTCCTACGACCAGGACACCGTGATGCAGATCCAGGGGCGGGCCGAGCCTTTCCATCACACCGACCGCAACACGCTTACGCGGGTGGCGGAGCCGGGGCTCAACCCGTTGGCGATGCCCGACGCGCCTGCTGCGGTGGTGGTCTCTCCCCGATAACGGCCCAAGGAGCGTCGGCAAGCCCTACCAGCGGATCTTCACGCCCACGCTGCCGTTCACGCCGCTCTTCGTGCGCGCCCCGCCGCCTGACGCCCAGTACTTGCCCAGCTCTCCGTACAGGCTCATGTTCTGGGTCAGCCGCAGCGTGGCGCCGGCCGCGAGTTCGGTGCTCGTGCCGCCCGTGCGGCTGGCAATGTCGGTGTAGGCCGCGGGCCCTGTGAAGCGCGTCACGTCGGTGCCGCTGCTGCTGCGGTAAACGTTGAGCCGCGCATAAGGTTGCAGCGGCCCTGCGGCGGTGGTCAGCTCGCCCTTGATGCGCACGCCGGCGCGCACCAGCCAGCCGCTGTGGCTGTCCTGCTGCACCACGGCGCCGACGATGCCGGTGTCGTCCAGGCTCACGCGCTGGTGCACCAGTTGCAGCTGCGGCTCGACGATCCACTCCGGTGAAATGCGGAAGGCCTGGCCCACCTCGATCGAAGCCAGCAGGCTGCGGCCCTTGCCCGAACTGGCGGCGCCCAGGTCCGTTGCCGTGGTGTAGCGGTGGCGGCCCGCTTGCAGCACGCCGTCCAGGTACAGGCCGCTGTCGTTCTTCCAGGTGGCATAGGCGCCCAGGTACTGGCTGCGCAGGTCGTTGGAGCCGGCCGCGTAGCCCTGCACGCCGCGTGCAAAGCCACTCACGCGCACGTCGCCCTCGAGCTGGCCGATGTAGATGCCGACGCGCCAGTTCGGATCGGCCCACAGGTCGTTGCCGGCCTGGAAGCCCGTGAGGCGCCCTTCGCTGGTGGGGCTGACGGTGCCGCCTTGGCTCACGGTGCGGTCCATGCTGATGATGCGGGCCCAGCCCTGGCGCAGGCCCTGGTTGGGCGTGGCAATACCGACGCCGCCCGCGTTCTCGTCGCCCACGCGCTGGTGGAGGTTGCCCACCATGGCCAGGTTGGACTGGCGGAACTGCTCGGGCAGCGCGGCGTAGAGCGGCACTTCGGCGCGGTAGGTAGGCACCGTGATGCCCGCCGGCGCGTTGGGAGAGCCGCCGTCGCCGCTCAGCGGGTTGCCGTCGTCCGGTGCCGGCGCAGGTGCAGGTGCAGGTGCAGGCGCTGGTGGTCCCAGAGGCGCAGGGGGAGCAGGAGGCGCAGGAGGAGGCGGAGGGGGCGGTGGCGGAGGGGGCGGAGGGGGCGGCGGCGCAATGATGATGCCGGACCGCAAATACCAATTCTCCCCCGCCCCCGAGGCATCGGCCGCATGCAGCCGGTACTCGTAGGCCCCCGCATCCACATGGCCACCGGCCAG
>NZ_JBBCBO010000020.1:0-104137 GCF_037203865.1 Variovorax sp. CCNWLW186
CGAAATAAAGGAGGAGCCGAAGGCGGGGGACATTCGCGGAGGGGAGTACCCGGTGGCCTTTGCACAAGCCCTGAACAACAGCGCCCAGAAAGCCAGCCGCGCAAAAACGTGGCGGAAAAAATGACATGTTGACCATTCTTTTCGACGGTATCGCCTACGGCATGCTGCTCTTCGTGCTCGCAGTAGGCTTGGCCGTGACGCTCGGGTTGATGAACTTCATCAACCTGGCGCACGGTGCATTCGCCATGGCCGGCGGGTACCTCACCGTGTTTGCGATGCAGAAACTCGGCGTGCCGTTCCTGGCCTGCCTGCCGCTTGCATTCATCGCCGTGGCTCTGGCGGGCGCGCTGCTCGAGCGCACGCTCTACCGGCCCATGTACGGCAAGCCGCACCTCGACCAGGTGCTGTTCTCCATCGGCCTTGCCTTCATGGCAGTGGCGGCCATCGATTACTTCGTCGGCTCTTCGCAGCAGAACATCCAATTGCCCGAATGGCTGCGCGGCCGTACAGAAATTGGTGATGGTGCGCTGCTGCTTGGCATGGGGCACTACCGGTTCTTCATCATTGCCGTGTGCGCCGTGCTCACGGTGGTCCTTCAGCTCATTCTTTCGAAGACCCGGTTCGGCAGTCGCCTGCGCGCCGCCGTGGATGACCCGCGCGTGGCTTCGGGGCTGGGCATCAATGTCAATGTCGTGTTCCTGCTGACCTTTGCGGTCGGCTCGGGCCTTGCGGGGCTCGGCGGTGCACTCGGCGCGGAAATCCTCGGTCTCGATCCGACGTTTCCGCTCAAGTACATGATCTATTTCCTGATCGTGGTGTCGGTCGGCGGCACCTCGTCGATCACCGGGCCGCTCGCGGCTGCGCTGCTGCTCGGCATTGCCGACGTGGCGGGCAAGTATTTCATTCCCAAGATGGGCGCGTTCACCGTCTACCTGCTCATGATCCTGATATTGATGTGGCGGCCCCAGGGCTTGTTCACGCGCAAGGGAGGCCGCTGAATGAACGAGCCTTCAACCTACCAGTCGGCCCTGTTGCACAAGGCGCGCTGGCGCCCGCTCGAATTCCTGGTGTGGGCCGTGGCGTTTGCGCTGCCGTTTCTCATGCCTTCGCATTCGCTGCTGGTCAACGAGATTGCCATCGTCGCGCTGTTCGCGATGTCGCTCGATTTGATCCTCGGCTACACGGGCATCGTGTCGCTCGGCCACGCGGCCTTCTTTGGCTTTGGCGCGTATACGGCGGCGCTGTTCGCCAAGCTCGTGATGCCGGACCCGACCGTGGGCTTGTTGGTGGCCACCGTGCTGTCGGCCATGCTCGGTCTCGTGGCCAGCGTCACCATTTTGCGGGGCAGCGACCTCACGCGGTTGATGGTCACGCTCGGCACCGCGCTGCTGCTGCTCGAGCTTGCCAACAAGCTCGACTGGCTCACCGGCGGTGCCGACGGGCTGCAGGGCGTGGTGATGGGGCCGGTGCTCGGCCTGTTCGAGTTCGACCTGTACGGCCGCACGGCGGCCTGGTATTCGCTGGCCGTGATGCTGCTGCTCTTCCTTGTGATGCGCCGCATCGTGCATTCGCCCTTCGGCGCCACGCTGAAGGCGATTCGCGACAACCGCCTGCGTGCCATGGCCATCGGTATCCCGGTGGTGTCGCGGCTCGTGGTCATCTATACCGTGGCGGCCGGCATCGCCGGTGCCGCGGGCGCGCTGCTGGCGCAGACCACGGGCTTTGCCTCGCTCGACGTGCTGGCTTTCGATCGCTCGGCCGACGTGCTGCTCATGCTGGTGATCGGCGGCGTGGGCTGGCTCTATGGCGGTGTGGCGGGTGCCATCGTCTTCAAGCTGCTGCAGAACTGGCTCTCGGCCGTGACGCCGCAGTACTGGATGTTCTGGATCGGCCTGCTGCTGGTGCTGCTGGTGCTGGTGGGGCGCGACCGCGTGCTCAAGCCGTGGACGTGGCTGGGCAAGAGAAAAGGGAGCGGCGCATGACCGACACCGTGCTTTCGATGCAGGGGCTCGTGATGCGCTTCGGCGGCATCACGGCCACCAACAATGTCACCATGGAGCTCAAGCGCGGTGCGCGCCATGCGCTGATCGGCCCCAACGGTGCCGGCAAGACCACGCTCATCAACCTGCTGACCGGCGTGCTCGTGCCGACCGAGGGCCGCATCTCGCTGCTCGGCGAAGACATCACCACGCTGGCCCCGCACAAGCGCGTGGCGCGCGGGCTGGTGCGCACCTTCCAGATCAACCAGCTGTTCGATTCGATGACGCCGCTCGAAACGCTGGCGCTCGTCGTGTCGCAGCACCGGGGCATCTCGTCGCAATGGTGGCGCCCGCTGGGCTCCACCAAGGCCGTGACGGAACGCGCATCGCAATTGATCGAACAGTTTCATCTCGGCGACGTCGCGCAGCAGCAGACGAAATTCATGGCCTACGGCAAGCGACGCCTGCTGGAGATTGCGATTGCGCTGGCCTGCGAACCGCGCGTGCTGCTGCTCGACGAGCCCGTGGCGGGCGTGCCCGCCGGCGAGCGCGAAGAGTTGCTTGAAACCGTTGCGGCATTGCCGGCCGATGTGTCGGTGCTGCTGATCGAGCACGACATGGACCTGGTGTTCAGCTTTGCCGACCGCATGACCGTGCTGGTCAACGGTACGTTGCTGACCGAGGGCGACCCCGAAACCATCGCCAACGATCCGAAGGTGAAAGAGGTCTATCTGGGCCACGGGGAGCACGCCCATGTCTGAGTTGCTGCGCATCGAGAACCTGAGCGCCGGCTACGGCGAGGCCGTGGTGCTGCACGGCGTGGCCTTTTCACTGGGCGAAGGCCAGACCATGGCGCTGCTGGGGCGCAACGGCACGGGCAAGACCACGCTGATCAACACGCTGGCAGGGACCACCCGGCAACATGGCGGAACCATCACGCTCGGCGGGCAAGCCCTGCACAAGCTCGCACCGCACCAGCGCGCGGCAGCCGGCATCGGCTGGGTGCCGCAGGAGCGCAACATCTTCAAGTCGCTCACGGTGCATGAAAACCTCACCGCGGTGGAGCGCCCCGGGAAGTGGAACCCGCAGCGCGTCTACGAGATGTTCCCGCGCCTGGCCGAGCGCAAGACCAACCTCGGCACGCAGCTTTCGGGCGGCGAGCAGCAGATGCTCGCCGTAGGTCGCGCGCTGGTGCTCAACCCCCGGCTGCTGCTGCTAGACGAGCCGCTCGAAGGCCTCGCGCCGATCATCGTGGAAGAGCTGTTGCGCGCCATCCGCCGCATCACTCAGGACGAGGGGCTGGCGGCCATCATCGTGGAACAGCACCCGCAGGCGATCCTCGCGATTTCCGACCACGCGGTGGTGCTCGACCACGGCACCATCGTGCACACCGACAGCGCGGCGGCATTGCGCAGCCAGCCGCAGGTGCTTGAAAGATTGCTGGGCGTGGCCCGGTAACTGTCCCGGCAAACAAAGGAGACACACAGCATGGCGATCCCGAAGACAGTGTTTTGCGGTGGCGCCGTGCTGGCGTCCGCCGTATTGCTGGCTGCTTGCAGCACCACCACAGGGCCGCAGAACCTCACGCTCGGCGCCAATCCGGCGGCGTCTTGCGCAGCGCTTGTTGCGCCGGTGGCACCCGCGGCCATCGGCCTGCCGAGCGGCGCGGCAACAATCGACTCGGCCACGCTTGTTCCGGCCGCCGCACTGGCCGTGGCTGAGCGCGCGGGCACCCCCGCGGCGCGCATCACGCCGCCTACGCCCGCGCACTGCAGGGTGCTCGGGCGCATTGCGCCGCTCGATGCGGCGGCGCCGCCCATCCTGTTCCAGGTCAACCTGCCGCTTGCGTGGAACGGGCGCAGCGTGCAGTACGGCGGCGGTGGCTTCAACGGCGTGCTGATCACCGGCCTTGCGCTGGTGCCGGGCGCGCGGTTCGAGCAGCCCACGCCGCTCGCGCAAGGCTATGTGACTTACGGCACTGACTCCGGCCACCAGAATGTGCAGGGCCAGCCGCCGCAGGCCTTTGCGCTCAACGACGAGGCGCTGGTGAATTTTGCGCACGCCTCGTACAAGAAGGTGCGCGACGTGGCGGTGGCGCTGATGCAGCGCGCCTACGGACAGGCGCCGCAGAAGCTGTACTTCGTGGGCAGTTCCGAAGGCGGCCGCGAAGGGCTCACCATGGCGCAGCGCTACCCGCAGGATTTCGACGGCATCTTCAGCCGCGTGCCGGTCATCAACTGGACAGGACTGCAACACGCCGGCACGCGCAACGGCATCGCCACCATGGGCGAAGGATGGCTGCGGCCCGCGCAGGTGCAGCTGGTGCACAACGCTGTGCTCGCGTCATGCGACACAACGGACGGTGTGGCGGACGGCATCGTGTCGAACCCGGTGGCCTGCCTGCAGCGCTTCGATCCCGCCAGCCTGCGCTGCGCCGCCGGCACCAGCGGAGACAACTGCCTGAACGATGCACAGGTGCAGGCGGTGCGCACGCTGCGCTCGCCATGGCGCTCACCCGTGCCGCTGGCGAATGGAGTGACCGAGTACCCAGGCTGGGGCATCGGCGGCGAAGGCACGCCGGCCTTTGCAGCCACGGGCGGCTGGAACGCGTGGTGGACGGGTACCGCCGCGCCCACGGTGCCGCCGCAGCAGAGCAACGGCATTGCATGGTTCTATGGCAGCGGGGCGCTGCAGTATTTCTATGCGCGCAATCCGTCGCTCGACGTGCGCAACTACCGCGCGGAAGATTTCGCCTCGCGCATCGCCACGGTGTCGCAGCTGATGGATTCGACCAATCCCGATCTCGGCGCGTTCCAGGCTCGCGGCGGCAAGCTGCTGATGCTCGAGCACATGGCCGACTACGCCCAGAGCCCGTTCGCGGGCATTCGCTATTACGAATCGGTGGTGGCGCGCATGGGGCGCGACAACGTCGACCGCTTCATGCGCCTTTACACCGCGCCGGGCGTGGACCACGTGGGCGCCGGCGCGCCGGCCAATGTCGACATGCTCGGCGCGCTGTCCGACTGGGTCGAACGCGGCCGTGCACCGGCCGGCCTGCAACTGGCCGAGCAGGAAGTGCAGCCGCCGTTCAGGGTGGTTCGTTCCCGCCCGCTGTGCGAATGGCCGCTGTGGCCGCGCTACACGGGTGGCGACGCATCGCAGGCGGGCAGCTTCCAGTGCAGCAGGTAACAGCGCGAAGGCTGTGATGGCCTAGATTGCGCAACTGCCGGGGCCGCACGATGCTTGGCCGGCCCCAGCCTTTGCCGGAGCGCCAAAAGGTGCTGCAAGCGTGGCCAGTTGAGCCTTCCACTCATCGGCGCGGCCGAGCCACGGACCGATGTCGATGCGGCTCGCAGTGCCATCGGCGTGTGCCAGCACAAAGGTCGGAAAGCCCTGGCCACCTGCGCGCTGCAGCAGTTGCCGACTCTCCGCGATATGCCGGGAGGTCGCCTCGCCGGACAGTCGTGCGAACGCCGATGCAAAGGCCTTGGCATCGAAGCCAAGCTCCGCGGCCACCGAGGTGAGCACGTCCAGGTCGGCAATGCGCCGGCCTTCGACATAGTGCGCGCGCTGCAGCCGGTGGATCATGTCGAGGCCGCCACCTGACCGCAGCGCCTCAGCCGCGAGCACTGCGGTAGTCGGCGGCTCCGAGTCCATGACCGCGCCGATGTCGCGCAGCAGCCCTTCGAAGTAGCCTTCGCCGAAGGGCTGGCCGGTGAGCTCGGCAATGCGCCGGTCGTGCGGCATCACGTAGTCTCGCCACTGCGCGGTGATGGGCCGCCGGTTGGCGCCGGTCATCATGCCGCCGCCGTGGAACTCGACCTTGAGCCCCGGCACGCTGCGCGCCGCATCGACCAGCGGTGCGGCCGCGTAGCACCAGCCGCACATCGGATCGAAGATGTAGTGCAGCGTGGGGCTGTTGCTGTCGTTCACTGCGGCCACTTCATTTCTCCCTTGATCACCTTGGCGCTCAGTTCGAGCGACGAAGCGTGCTGCAGCTTGGGGTAACGCTTCTTCATGGCGGCGATGAGCGTGGCCGAATCCTTGGCTTTGGCGGCTTCGGTTTCGAAGGCCTGCAGGTAGCTGCGCGTGAACTTCACCGAAGCCACCGAGTAGGGCATCGATCCATCCGCATTGGGTTCGAAGTGGCCGGGCACCACGGTCTTGGGGCGCAGCGCTTCGATGCGGCCGAGCGTCTTGATCCAGTCGCGCCGCGATTCGGGCGTTTGCGTGTCGGCCACCCACAGGTGGATGTTGGCCGACACGGGCACGCCGCCGACCACGGCCTTGATGGAGGGAATCCACGCGAAGGTGCGCGCAGGCGTCGGGCCGTCGAGGCCCACTACCTGGATCTTGCGGCCTTCGAGTTCGATGCTGTCGCCGGCCAGCGGCTCGGGCACGACCAGCGCCTTGGGCGCGTTCTCCTTCAGGATGGGGCCCCAGTGCGCGAGTTTGCCGTCCTTCGACGCCTGGATGGCGGCCACGGTCTGCGGCGTGGCTACGATCTTCGCGTCGGGGAAGGCGGCCTGGATCACGTCGAGGCCGAAGTAGTAGTCGGGGTCGCTGTGGCTGATGTAGACCGTGGTCAGCTTCTTGCCGGTGGCCTTGATCTTCTGCACCAGCGCCTCGGCGTCGTTGCGTTGGAACTGCGCGTCGATCAGCACGGCGTCGGCCTGACCGGTGACCAGTTCGGAAGACACCGGGAACATCGACTTGGCGCCGGGGTTGTACACGTCCAGCTTCAGCGGCTCGGCCGCATGAGCTGCGAGCGAGGCGAGGGACAGCGTGGCGGAAAGGGCGGCGGCGGAGAGAAGGCTTCTGCGGAACATGTCGGGTCTTTCGGTTGAATAGGCTTGATGGGTGACAACGTGACAGGCCCGATGGTAGGTTTCTATAAAAGAAACAAAAATCCCGATTCGACCAACGAATAGTTTCTGTTTTCGGTCGAATTGCATTCCGGGCGGTCAGTCCGTGGCGCACTTTTCGAGATGCGCCACCAGCAACTGCGCCGCCAGCGACAGTGTCTCTTCGCCGCGAAAGCAGATGGCGAAGCGGCGGCGCGCCCAGGCGTCGGTGAGTGGCATGAGCCTGAGTCCATAGGCGTCGGCAAAGGGCTGCGCCACTTCCGCGGGCACCACGCTGATCGCCAACCCCGCGCGCACCACGCGCAGCGCGGCGTCGAAGTTGCTCACCAGTACGCGATAGGCCAGCGGCTTGCCGGCGACGGCGGCTTCGCGCGCGAGCATCAGCTGCACGGCGCTCAGCGCCGGCATGCCGACAAACTCGTGCTCGAGCACATCCTCGAAGCGCACCTTGCCGCGGCGTGCCGCCGGGTGCAAGGGGTGTGCGACCACGGCGAGGTGGTCGGTGCGGTAGCTGCGCCGCTGCAGGCCTTCGAGGTCGGCGGCGTCCCAGCACAGGCCAATCGATGCGCTGCCCTCGCGAATGCCGCGCACTATCTCGGGGCTCACGCGCTCTTCCATGTCGACCCGGATGTCGCGGTGCGCCGGGTTCTGCAGAAAGTTGGCCACGTCTTCGGCCAGCGATTCGGCCATGACCGAGGCCGACGCGAGGATGCGCACATGCCCCCGCGCTCCGCTTGCATATGCAGCCATGTCGCGCTCGATGCGCTGCGCGCTGCCGAGCATCGCGCGCGCATGCTCCAGCAATGTTTCGCCGGCCGGCGTAGGCACCACGCCGCGGCGCTTTCGCAGCAGCAGCGGCGTGCCGACGGCGTCTTCGAGCTGCGCGAGCCGCTTGCTGATGGCCGAGCCGACGATGCTGGCTTGCTCCCCGGCGCGCGCGATGCTGCGGGTTTCGCACACGGAGACGAAGAGGCGGAGGGTGGTGAGGTCGAGGTCTCTCATGTGGTTGCCGGGTCTTGAGATGTGGTATTCCATTTTGGAACGAATTGGCTTCCAAAATCTATTTTCTGATTCGAATGGGAACTCCTAACATCGGCGCCAGACCACGAAGGAGACACCTTTGAACGATGTATCGGTAGCAGCACCCGCCGCTCACGCCTTTTTGCCGCCCAGCGCGGTTGTCCGCGAAGTGGGCCTCCGCGACGGCCTGCAAAGCATCGCGAGAACGCTGCCCACCGCGCAGAAGCTCGGGTGGATTCGCGACGCGCATGCCGCCGGGCAGCGCGAGATCGAAGTCGGCTCCTTCGTGCCCGCCCGCCTGCTGCCGCAACTGGCGGACACGGCCGAACTGCTGGCCTACGCGAAGACGCTGCCGGGGCTTTTCACTTCGGTGCTGGTGCCCAACCTGCGGGGCGCGGAACTCGCCATTGCGGGCGAGGCCGACCTGATGATGGTGCCGCTGTCGGCCAGCCATGCGCACAGCTTGGCCAACCTGCGCAAGACGCCCGACGAAGTGGTGGCCGAGGTCGCCCGCATCCGCGCCGCGCGCGATGCCGCGGGCTCCAAAACGATGATCGAGGGCGGTGTAGGCACAGCCTTCGGCTGCACTATCCAGGGCCACGTAGAGACGGAAGAGGTGCTGCGCCTGATGCAGGCACTGCTCGATGCGGGCGCCGACCGGGTGGGCTTGGCGGACACCGTCGGCTATGCCGATCCCGCCATGGTCCGCAGCCTGTTCGAGCGCGCGCGGCGCATTGCGGGCGACCGCCTCTGGTGCGGCCATTTCCACGACACGCGCGGCCTCGGTCTTGCCAACGTGTATGCCGCGCTGGAAGTCGGCATCTCGCGCTTCGACGCCTGCCTGGCCGGCATCGGCGGCTGCCCGCATGCGCCGGGCGCGAGCGGCAACGTCGACACCGAAGACCTCGTCTTCATGCTCGAGAGCATGGGCGTGCGCACCGGTGTCGATCTGCCGAAGCTGCTCGACCTGCGCGAGCGCGTGGCCGGCTGGCTCGAAGGCGAAACGCTGCAAGGCACGGTGTGGCGCGCCGGCTTTCCGAAGACCTTTGCGGCGGGCGCCGGAGTCGCGGCATGAACGACACCACGACGAAGCCCGAGGAAAAGCGCCTGCCGCTCACGGGCATCCGCGTGGTCGAGTTCACGCACATGGTCATGGGCCCGACCTGCGGCATGGTGCTGGCCGACCTGGGCGCGGAAGTCATCAAGGTCGAGCCCATCGAGGGCGACCGCACGCGGCAGCTGCTGGGCGCTGGCGCTGGCTTTTTCCCGATGTTCAACCGCAACAAGAAGAGCATTGCGCTCGACCTGCGCCACCCGCAGGGGCTCGAGGCGGCGCTGCGCCTGTGCGCCACGGCCGACGTGGTGGCGCAGAACTTCAGGCCTGGCACCATGGACAAGTACGGGCTCGGCTATGCCGCGCTCGGCAAGCTCAACCCGCGGCTGGTGTATGTGAACCACACCGGTTTTCTGCCCGGCCCCTACGAGCACCGCACCGCGCTCGACGAGGTGGTGCAGATGATGGGCGGCCTGGCCTACATGACGGGCCGGCCCGGCGACCCGCTGCGCGCGGGCACCAGCGTGAACGACATCATGGGCGGCATGTTCGGCGCGATCGGCGCGATGGCCGCGCTGATGCAGCGCATACAGACCGGCAAGGGCCAGGAGGTGCAGTCCGCGCTGTTCGAGAACAACGTGTTCCTGGTTGGCCAGCACATGCTGCAGTACGCCATCACCGGCCAGGCCGCGGCGCCGATGCCCGAGCGCATCTCGGCGTGGGCGCTGTACGACGTGTTCACCGTGAAGGACGGCGAGCAGATTTTTCTGGCCGCGGTGAGCGACGCGCAATGGCGGGTGTTCTGCGATGCGCTCGGCTTCGACGACCTGAAGGCCGACCCTGCCTTGCGCACCAACAACGATCGGGTTCGCGTGCGGCCGAAGTTGCTCGCGGACTTGCGCGGCCGGCTGGCCGACCGCTCGGCCGCCGAACTGTCGGCGATCTTCGAGGCGCGCGGCCTGCCGTTTGCGCCCATCGTGCGGCCTGAAGACCTCTACGACGATCCGCACCTGAAGGCCACCGGCGGCCTTGCCGACATCCGCCTTCCCGACGGCGAGCGCGCAGGAGAAACCGCGCAGACCACGCTGTTCCCGATCACGCTGGGCGGCGAGCGACTGGGCGTGCGGCTCGATCCGCCGATGCTGGGCGAACACACGCGTGAGCTGTTGGCCGAACTCGGCTATGCCGAGGCGCAGGTGGCGGCCATGCAGGCCGAATTGGCCATCGCCTGAGCGCGATTTTTCTTCGAAAACCATAAAGAGAGACAAGACCATGCACACGATGCTTCCCCCGATGACCCGCCGCGCCGTACTGGGTTTTGGCGCTGCCGCCGCCGCACTGGCTGCGTGCCCCGCGCTCGCGCAGGGCTCCGACAAACCCGTCCGCTTCATCCTGCCGATCAGTGCCGGTTCGGGCGTGGACGCCATCGCGCGCGCGGCATCGGTTGCGCTCGGCAAGGCCTTCGGCCAGCCGGTGGTGATCGAGAACCTGCCCGGTGCGGGCGGCATCACCGGCACTTCTGTGGTGGTCAAGGCCGCGCCCGATGGGCTCACGCTCGGCATGGTGTCGAACAACCACGTCATCAACCCGGCCGTGTACAAGAAGATGCCCTTCGACGCCATCGCGGACGTGACGCCGATCAGCATCGTGGGCGCGACGCCACTGGTGCTGGTGGTCAACCCGAAGCTCCCCGCCAAGAATGTGAAGGAGCTGGTGGCACTGCTGCGCGCCAAGCCCGACACCTACAACTACGCTTCGTCGGGCAACGGCACCATCATCCACCTGGCCGGCGAGATGTTCATGGAAGAGGCCGGCGTGAAGGCGCGGCACATTCCCTACAAGGGCACCGGCCCCATGGTCACCGACATGATCGCGGGCCAGGTCGAGATGGGCGTGGTGGCATTGCCCGCGGTGCAGCCGCACCTCAAGAGCGGTGCGCTGCGGGCCATAGGCCTGTGCAGCGCGCAGCGCTCGCCGGCGGCGTCCGATATCCAGACGATTGCGGAGCAGGGCTTGGCCAACTACGCGGTCGAGGGCTGGTTCGCGGTGATCGGCCCGCCGAAGATGCAAGCCGCCGACATCCAGCGCGCGCACGCCGCGGTGGCTGCGGCTTTCACGAGCGAAGAGGTGCGCGAGGCCATGGACAAGCAGGGCAACGTCATCAAGCCCACTTCGCCCGAACAGGCCGCGAGCTACTTCCGCAGCGAGGCAGCGCGCTATGCGGCGCTGGTGAAGAAGGCGAACGTCGTATTGGAATGAAGCGCGTGCTCAGGCCGGGCTCGTGATCTTGAGCCCGAGAATGCCCGCGACGATCAGGCCGACGCAGATGAGCCGCGCCGCGTTGGCGGGCTCATGGAACAGCACGATGCCCAAAATGACCGTGCCCACCGCGCCGATGCCGGTCCACACCGCATAGGCCGTGCCCACGGGCAGCGAGCGCATGGCCCAGCCCAGCAGCACCACGCTCAGCACCATCGAAATGGCGGTGCCGATGGAGGGCCACAGCCTGGTAAATCCTTCGGTGTACTTGAGACCGATGGCCCAGCCCATTTCGAGCAGACCCGCCACCAACAACACGACCCACGCCATGTGCGCTCCTTGAAAAGGTTTCAGTTCCCGGGCCGCACGGCGCGGTAGAGCGCGCGCACGAAATCCGACTGCGTGATCATGCCGGTGAGCCGCCTTTCATGGTCGATGATGGGGATATGGTGGTGGCCGCCTTCGGAGAACAGCGGCACCAGGTCGACCACCGGACGGTCGGCGCTGGCCACGCGCACCTGGCGCGTCATGATCTGCCCGACCACTTCGGGCTTGTTCGATACGACGGTGCGGGTGGCGCGTATCAGGTCGCGCAGGCGCCCCGCAATGCCTTCGTGGTGTTCCAGGTCGAGCATGCGAAAGAAGTCGGCCTGCGTCACGATGCCGACCACGCGGCGCGTGCGGTCGATGACGGGCAAGGCCTTGATGCGGCGCTGGTTCATCAGCGTCCAGGCCTCTTGCAGCGGCGTGCCGAACTCCACCGACACCGGCTCGCGCGACATGATGTCGGCGCAGTGCAGCGTGCCGAGGCGCCGCTTGTACGACTCGAGTTCGGTCTGCTGGATGAGCGATTCGAGATCGTCGCGGCTGATGTCCAGCACCTGGTTGTAGCGGGCCAGCACCGCGTCGATGTCGGCCTGGCTGAAGCGGGCATCCGCCGACGGCGGCCGCGCCACCTGCACGTGCGGATAGCGCCTGCCGGTGAAGCTGTTGTAGGCCACGCCGGCCAGCACCAGCAGCAGCGAGTTCACGAGGGTGGGGAACAGCGCCGCCGAAAAGTCGGTGGTGTGCGTCAGCACCGCAAGTAGCGCGGCGGCACCGCCCGGCGGGTGCAGGCTGCGCGTGGCAAACATCAGCCCGATGGCCGCGCCGACAGCCAGCGCCGCGGCCCAGGCCGCATCAGGCACCCAGCGCACGCAGGCAATGCCCACCAGCGTGGACAGCGTGTTGCCCACGATCACCGACCAGGGCTGCGCCAGCGGGCTTGCGGGCACCGCGAACACCAGCACCGCGCTCGCGCCCATCGGCGCAATGAGCCAGATGCTGATGCCCGCCGCCTCGGCCATCCAGCGGCACAGCAGCGCGGTGATGAGCAAGCCAATTGCCGCGCCGCCCACGGCGCGCATGCGCTCGCGTGCGTCGACGGTGTTGCGGCCCGGCAGCCAGGCACGCGCATGCGTCAGCAAAGCGGAAAGCTGCGGCATGGCGTCAGACCTCCGCCGCCACACGGCGGCCGATTTCGGGCCACTGCCCGTGCAACCAGACCCAGGCGACCAGGCCGATGCCGAGCATCAGCATCGAGGTCAACGCCAGGGCCAGCGTGGAATGCATGACCAGCGGCGCCACCACGCCGGCAACAAGGCCGTTGGCGGTGGAGCCGATCACGGCCTGCAGCGACGAGGCCATGCCGCGCCGCTCCGGATGGAGGTCGAGCACCAGCAGGGTGACGACGGGCACCATCAGCGCCCAGCCGAAGGCGAAAACCGCCAGCGGCCACAGCGCCCATGCGGCGTGCGCGGTGAACAGCGCATTGGCCGCAACGTTCACCAGCGATGTGACGAGCATGATCAGAAAGCCGTCGCGGATCTGCCGCTTGGGCGCCACCTTGCCCGCCATGCGGCCGCTGGCCCACGCGCCGGACATGATGCCGCCGATGGTCAGCAGGAAGAACCAGAAGAACTGCGTCGGCGCCAGGGCGAGGTGGTCGCCCAGGAAGGCCGGCGCAGCCAGCACATAGAGGAACATGCCGTTGAACGGAACGCCGCTTGCAAAGGCGAGCAGCAGAAACCGCGGATCGGAGCACAGGTCCCAGTAGCCGCGCATCAGGTGGCGCACCTGGAACGGCTGGCGCTGGCTCTGGTGCAGCGTCTCGGGCAGCAGCTTGTAGTTGGCCACGAACAGGATCACGCCGACCGCCACCAGGAACCAGAAGATTGCATGCCAGCCGGCATGAACGAAGAGAAAGCCGCCGACGATGGGTGCAATGGCCGGTGCCACGCCGAAGTAGATGGTGACCTGGCTCATCACCCGCTGCGCATCGGCCGGCGGGAACATGTCGCGGATCACCGCGCGCGAGACCACGATGCCCGCGCCGGTCGACAAGCCCTGAAGCCCCCGGAACAGCACCAACTGGGCAATGTTCTGCGACAACGCGCAGCCCAGCGAGGCAATGGTGAACACCGCAAGGCCCCACAGCACCACGGGCCGGCGGCCGAAGCTGTCCGACAGCGCGCCGTGGAACAGGTTCATGAACGCGAAGCCGAACAGGTAGGCCGAAAGCGTCTGCTGCATTTCGGCGGGCGTGGCGCCGATGGAGCGCGCGATGCCCGAGAAGGCCGGAATGTAGGTGTCGATGGAAAAGGGACCGAGCATGCCCAGCACTGCGAGCAGCACGGCAAGCGCCCAGCGCGGGGCCAGCCAGAGCTTGTCTGCATCGGGATTCATGAGGTTTGCTCCATTTTTCTTATCCGAAGGCCAAAAAAGAAAGCGCCCTTGCGGGCGCCTCCTCGTCAGAGAAATACCGGGAGACCGGCTTAGAGCGTATCAATAAAGCTGCGCAGCTTGTCCGAACGCGAAGGATGCTTGAGCTTGCGCAGGGCCTTGGCTTCGATCTGGCGGATGCGCTCGCGGGTCACGTCGAACTGCTTGCCGACTTCTTCCAGCGTGTGGTCCGTGCTCATCTCGATGCCGAAGCGCATGCGCAGCACCTTGGCTTCGCGCGGCGTGAGGCTGTCCAGGATGTCCTTGACCACGTCGCGCAGGCCCGCCTGCATTGCGGCCTCGATGGGGGCCGTGTTGCTGCTGTCCTCGATGAAGTCGCCCAGGTGCGAATCGTCGTCGTCGCCGATGGGGGTTTCCATCGAGATCGGCTCCTTCGCAATCTTCATGATCTTGCGGATCTTGTCTTCCGGGATCTCCATCTTCGCTGCCAGGATGCTGGCGTCGGGCTCGAAGCCGAACTCCTGCAGATGCTGGCGCGAGATGCGGTTCATCTTGTTGATCGTCTCGATCATGTGCACCGGAATGCGGATGGTTCGAGCCTGATCCGCGATGGACCGGGTAATCGCCTGGCGGATCCACCACGTGGCGTAGGTCGAGAACTTGTAGCCGCGACGGTATTCGAACTTGTCGACCGCCTTCATGAGGCCGATGTTGCCTTCCTGGATCAGGTCGAGGAACTGGAGGCCGCGGTTGGTGTACTTCTTGGCAATGGAGATCACGAGGCGCAGGTTGGCCTCGATCATTTCCTTCTTGGCGTCGCGCGAGGACGATTCGCCCTCGTTCATGCGCTTGTTGATTTCCTTGAGCTGGGTGAGCGGCACCACCACGCGCGACTGGATGTCGGCGAGCTTTTGCTGCAGTTCCTGCACCGGCGGAATGTTGCGCGCGAGCACGGCGCTCCAGGGCTTGCCGGAGGCGGCCTGCTTCTCGACCCACTTCAGGTTGAGCAGGTTCGACGGCACGCGGTTGCCGTTCTTGTCGTAGCCCGAGAAGTCGCGAATGAACTCGTCCTGCGGGAAGCCGCACTTGTCCACGATGATGCGGCGCAGCTCGCGCTCCTTCTTGCGCACGTCGTCGACCTGCGTGCGAACCAGGTCGCACAGCTTTTCGATGGTCTTCGCCGTGAAGCGGATGGTCATGAGCTCGTCCGACAGGGCCTGCTGGGCCTTCTGGTAGGCGGGCGTGCCGTAGCCTTCCTTGTCGTAGATCTTGTGGACCTTCTCGAACATGACGGCAATGCGGTCGAAGCGCTCGAGCGCGTCGCGCTTGAGTTCTTCGAGCTTCTTGGTCAGCGCCTTGGAGCCGCCCTTGCCGTCGTCGTCGTCTTCCTCGTCGAATTCGTCGAAGTCTTCTTCGGCGACGTAGTCGTCGGCCTCGTTGGGGTTCGAGAAGCCGTCCACCACGGTGGAGATGACGACCTTGCCTTCACGGATGTCTGCGGCCAGGCGCAGGATTTCGGCGATGGTGGCGGGGGAGGCCGAAATGGCTTCCATCATGGCCATCAGGCCGCCTTCGATGCGCTTGGCGATTTCGATTTCGCCTTCGCGCGTCAAGAGCTCGACCGTGCCCATTTCGCGCATGTACATGCGCACAGGGTCGGTGGTGCGGCCGAATTCGCTGTCCACCGTGGAGAGCGCGGCTTCGGCTTCTTCTTCGGCTTCTTCCACCGTGGTGGCGGTGGGCGCGGTGTTGTTCAGCAGCAGGGTTTCGGCGTCGGGCGTTTGCTCGTACACCGCCACGCCCATGTCGTTGAGCATGGTGACCACGACTTCCATGGTCTCGGCGTCGACCAGCTTGTCGGGCAGGTGGTCGGAGATTTCGCCGTGCGTGAGGTAGCCGCGGGTCTTGCCCAGCGTGATCAGGGTCTTCAGGCGCGAGCGGCGCTTGGCCAGGTCTTCCTCGGAGAGCACGGTCTCGTCGAGGCCGAACTCCTTCATCAAGGCGCGTTCCTTCGCCTTGCTGATCTTCATTCGCAGCGGCTTGACCTTTTCCTCGGTCGTCGTTGCGGTTGCGGGTTCGTCGCCGACCAGGTCTTCCTCGATGTCCGACAGGTCGATGTCGCTTTCGGGGGCGTCATTGCCGGCCTTGGGCTTGCGGCCGCGCTTGGCACCGGTGGCGGGCGCGGCAGCACCGGCGGCCTTGGGCGGGCGGCCGACTTTCTTGGCGGCAGGGGCGGCGGCAACCGTCTTGGCGGCGGCTTTTTTCGGATCGTCGATGGAGGTCGATTTCGTGGGCACGGTTTTCACTTTCGTTGCGGCTGCCGATTTGGACGCGGCGGCACCCGACTTAGTTGCCGGCATAACGCCGGCTTTCAACGGTTTTTCTGCGACAGACTTTGCGGCGACGCCTTTGGCGAGTGAAGGAGCAGGCTTCTTTGAACTGGGCATACGACCTCGTTACAGCAAGATGGACCAAGCGAAATCACAGGGGCGCCGCCACATGGGCAGCACCGCCACGGCCCGTGCACAGGCACGGACGAGACACAAAGCCCGCGCACAGGCACGGACAAGACAATTGGGAAAGAGGAAGAAATTCCTCGTCAGGCAAGATGTCGGGCGAACATTTGGTGTGCAGTCCTTGCGGTTATTGACCCTTTCCGACGGATTTTTTCCGTTGGAGTGCGTTGCGCTAGGGGTCGGCCCGGAGGTGCTGCTGTCGCTCTTGCCTAATTTCGCCAGTTGCGAAGCCTTACATTATAGCCTATTGCGCAAATTTCAAGCACTTTATGCACCGGAGGGCTTCAACCGGGTGCGCAATTCGAGCCTTCGCGCCTCCAGGGCCTTGTAGCGCTCCAGGGCCTTCGGGTCCGTGCCCACAGCGGCAATGGCCTCGCTCTGCTGGGCTTTCAGGCGGTCGTCGAGCATGAAATCGAGCACGCTCGAAAGCTCCTTGACCGCATCGGCGAGGTGCTGGTCTTCTTCACCCTCGGGCACCGGCGCCGCTTCGGACACGCTCATGAGCCGTTCCGCCAGCGGTTCGAAGTCGAGCCCGCGCATGCCTTCGCGCAACGCCGCCCAGGGCTGCACGCCGTGCTCGTGCAGCTGGCTGTCCAGCCAGGTAAAAAGCGCCCCGTGCTGGCCCGGCAGGTCGCACAGCATCACATGGAGCTCATGCGAAAGGGCTTCCCACTGCGCCATGTTCGACAGCAGCAGCCGCACCGCCACGTCGGGCCGGCTCGGCGGCTTGCCGCGGCCGCGCAGGGGCTCGATGGGGGCCTCGAACTTGCCGCCCCAGCGCTTGCCCTTGATGAACTTGCCGCGGGGCTTGCTGCCGCTATCGCTTTCGTAGCGGGGCGGTTCGTATTCGGCCGGGGGCGGCATGTCGGGGTAGTCGAACGGATCGCCCGGCTCGCCGGAATGCCGCGGCGCGGGTGCCGCAGCCGCCTTGCGCGGGCCCGGCGTGGCGGCCCAGAGCTCCGACAGGGCCTTGGCGTCCAGCTGCACCAGCGTGGCGATCTCGCTCAGCATCTGCCGCTTGAGCGCGCCGTCGGGCATGGCGCTCCAGAGCGGCCGCGCGTTGCTGCTCATGTGGGCACGGCCCTCGGCGGTGGTGAGGTCGCAGCCCTCGCGCGCGGCCTCGATCATGAAGCGCGAGAGCGGCGTGGCCTCTTGCACGAACCGCGCGAACGCGTCGGCGCCGAATTCGCGGATGAAGCTGTCGGGGTCGTGCTCGGCCGGCAGAAACAGGAACTTGATGCTGCGCACGTCGGTGGCATAGGGCAGGGCACCGTCGAGCGCCTTGCGCGCGGCGCGCCGGCCGGCCGCGTCGCCGTCGAAGCTGAACACCACCGATTCGGTGAACCGGAAGAGCTTTTGCACGTGCTCCGTGGTGCAGGCCGTGCCCAGGGTGGCCACCGCATTCGGAAAGCCGAGCTGGGCCAGGGCGACCACGTCCATGTAGCCCTCGGTCACCAGCGCATAGCCGCGCTCGCGGAAGGCGGCGCGCGCCTCGTACAGGCCGTAGAGCTCCCGGCCCTTGCTGAAGACCGGCGTTTCGGGTGAGTTCAGGTATTTGGGCTTTTCGTCGCCGAGTACCCGCCCGCCAAAGCCGATGCATTCGCCCTTGACGTTGCGGATGGGGAACATCACGCGGTCGCGGAAGCGGTCGTAGCGCTTGGCGTCCTCGGCGCCGTCTTCGGTGTTGACGATGACCAAGCCGCTTTCGGCGAGCAGCGGGTCGTCGTAGTCCGGAAACACGCTGGCCAGGGCGCGCCATCCGGCCGGCGCGTAGCCGATGCCGAACTGCTTGGCCACTTCGCCCGAAACGCCGCGGCCCTTCAGGTATTCGATGGCGCCGGGCGCCTGCCGCAGCGCCTTGCGGTAGGCCTCGCCGGCCTTTTCGAGCACGTCGGTCAGGGTGGCCTGCTTCTGGCGCTGGTTCGCGGCGCGGGCGCGTTCGGCGGGCGAGGCGTCGTCCTCGGGCACTTGCAGGCCGTATTGGCCGGCCAGGTCGTGCACCGCCTCGACAAAGCCCATGCCTGCATGCTCCATGAGAAAACCGATGGCGTTGCCGTGCACCCCGCAGCCGAAGCAGTGATAGAACTGCTTGGTGGGGCTGACCGAGAAGGAGGGCGACTTTTCGCCGTGGAACGGGCACAGGCCCATGAAGTTGGCGCCGGCCTTCTTCAGCTGCACATAGCGCCCGACGATCTCCACCACGTCGGCGCGCGCGATGAGTTCCTGGATGAAAGAAGCGGGGATGGTCATGTAGGCGAAGAGCGGCAAATCATACGCAAGCGGCGGAACGCCTGCGCCGGGCGGCATACTGCCCGCACCGGATGAACGCCCCGGAATTCACGCATGAAGACGCCCAAGCCATTGCAACACGTCGCGCCGCTGCTGCGCCACCCTCTCCGATTCATGTGGGACGCGCTCAAGGCGTTTCGCGCGAACCAGGGCCTGCTGCTGGCGGGCGCGGTGGCGTATTACGCACTGCTTTCCATCGTGCCGCTGCTCATCGTGAGCGTGATCGCGATGTCTCATGTCATCGAGCAGGCTGAATTGCTGCGCACCATCGGCCGGTACCTCGAGTGGCTGCTGCCCGGCCAGTCGAAGGCCATCGTCGGGGAGTTGTCGAACTTTCTCGACCACCGCGACGTGATGGGCCCGGTGCTGCTGGTCACGATGATTTTCTTCAGCTCACTGGCCTTCAGCATTCTCGAAAGCGCAATGGCGGTGATCTTTCATCACCGCAAGGCGGACCACAGTCGCCATTTCCTGGTTTCCGCTGTCATGCCGTACCTGTACATCCTGTTCCTATGCGTGGGCCTGGTGCTGATGACGCTGGTGTCGGGCGCGCTGCAACTGGTCGGGCAGGAAAGCGTCGACCTGTTCGGCCGCGACTGGTCGCTGTCGGGCGTGTCCGGGCTGCTGCTCTACCTGCTGGGGCTGGGCGGCGAGATCTTCATGCTGACCTCGCTCTACCTGGTGATGCCGGCCGGGCGGATGTCGCTGCGCCACGCGCTGCTGGGCGGCGTAACTGCCGCGCTGCTGTGGGAGGCCACGCGGCACGTGCTGATCTGGTACTTCTCGACGCTCTCGCAGGTCAACGTGGTCTACGGCTCGCTCACCACGGCCATCGTGGTGCTGCTGAGCCTGGAGATCGCCGCCACGCTCGTGCTGCTGGGCGCCCAGGTCATCGCGCAGTACGAGCGCCTGGACCGCACCGGCAGCACGGCGGTGCCGCCGCTTACCGGGGCGGAAGTCGAATCGCTCCGTCGAGACGAATCACCTCGCCGTTGAGCATGTCGTTCTCGATGATGTGCTTGGCAAGCTTGGCGTAGTCCTCCGGCGTGCCCAGCCGGGAAGGGAAGGGCACGCTGGCGGCCAACGCGTCCTGCACTTCCTGCGGCATGCCGAAGAGCATGGGCGTGCCGAAGATGCCGGGGGCGATGGTCATGTTGCGGATGCCGTTGCGGGCCAGGTCGCGCGCAATGGGCAGCGTCATGCCGACCACGCCGCCCTTCGAGGCGCTGTAGGCCGCCTGGCCCATTTGCCCGTCGTAGGCCGCAACCGAGGCGGTCGAGATCAGCACGCCCCGCTCGCCGGTGGCTTCGGGCTCGTTCTTGCTCATGGCCTCGGCCGCGAGGCGGATCATGTTGAAGCTGCCGATCAGGTTGACGGTGACGGTCTTGCTGAACACGGCCAGCGCGTGCGCGCCGTTCTTGCCCACGGTCTTCTCGGCCGGCGCAATGCCCGCGCAGTTGACCAGGCCCACCAGCTTGCCGAGCTTCTGGGCCGCGGCAACCGCCGCCTGGCCGTCGGCTTCCTGGCTCACGTCGCATTTCACGAACACCCCGCCGATGTCCTTTGCGACGGCTTCGCCTTTTTCAGCCTGCATGTCGGCAATGACCACCTTGCCGCCATTGGCGGCCAGCATGCGCGCCGTGCCTTCGCCGAGGCCCGAAGCGCCACCGGTCACGATAAAAACCTTGCCGTCGATCTGCATTGAGAGTCTCCTGAAATAAGACCCGCATTATCGAAGAGGGCCGACAGATCAAAAAAAAGGCCTCATCCGGAGATGAGGCCCTGAATTGGATCCGTGAGGACCCAAGGAGACAACTGGTGGTGGTCGGCGGCTTAGCGCTTGCGAGCGGTGGTCGCGGTCTTCGCGGCGGCGACGGCTTGCGACGACACGGCGTTGAAGTTGGCTTCGGCAACGTCCGACGCTTGCTTGACGGCCTTCTGGACCGATTCGAAAGCGTTGTTGGCGGCAGCCACGGCGCTCTTCAGCACGGCAACGGCGGTTTCCGAGCCGGCGGGTGCGTTCTTGGAAGCGCTGTCGACCAGGCCGACGAAGGTTTGCTGGGCTTCAGCAGCCTTGGCTTCGAAAGCCTTGGTGAACTCGGCGCCGGTGCCTTGGGCGATGTCATACAGATGACGGCTGTAGGCGGCGGTCTTTTCGGCCAGGGGCTGGAACAGGCTGGCTTGCAGCGTCAGCAGTTCTTGCGCGTCCTTGACGTTCAGGGCGGCTTGGGCGGTGCCGGCGGCTTCGGCCAGGGCAGCCTTGGAAGCGGTCACGTTCAGTTCGACGAGCTTCTCGACGCCTTCGAAAGCCTTGGTGGTCAGGCCGAACAGGGTTTCGAGGTTTGCTTTTTGGGCGGCGAGGATTTGGTCAGCGGTCAGTGCCATGTGGAATCTCCAGTAAGGATGATGGTGGTCGGTTCACGTTGCGCTGCCTCGTCGTCTTTGTTTTTGTTGCGGTGCAGCATGGCCTCAAGTATAGGCAGCACAGCTTTGCGATCAAGGGGGTTTTGCTGCTTTGCAGCAATTTAGAACACACTTTCTAAATTCGGCTCGCGCCCCAGAATGCAGCCATGCGCGCCTTCTATTCCGGCCAGTTCGTCCTGCCTTTGCCGCCCGGCCACCGCTTTCCGATGTCCCGCTACGCGCTGCTGCGCGACCGGCTGCTCGAGCACCTGCCCGGGGTGGACATGGACCAGGCGCCGCGCGCCACCGACGGCGAACTGGCGCTGGCCCACACCCCGCAGTGGATAGCGGCCATCAGCGACGGCAGCGTAAGCCCGCAGGCGATGCGGGAAATCGGCTTTCCCTGGAGCGAGGCGATGGTCGAGCGCTCGCGCCGCTCCACGGGGGCAACCATCGCGGCCTGCCGCGCGGCATTTGCCGGCGGCGTGGCGGCCAACATGGCAGGCGGTACGCACCACGCCTATGCCGACAAGGGCGGCGGGTTCTGCGTCTTCAACGACGCTGCCGTGGCCGCGCGGCTGATGCAGGCCGAGCATGGGCGCAGCGGCCGGCAGCTTGAAGGTGGCGGTCATCGACCTGGACGTGCACCAGGGCAACGGCACGGCCAGCATCTTTCGCAACGACCCGAGTGTCTTCACGCTCTCGCTGCACGGCCAGAAGAACTTTCCGTTCCGCAAGGAGGCGAGCGATCTCGACGTCGAGCTGCCCGACGGCTGCGGAGATGCCGACTACCTCATGGCGCTCGAGCATGCGCTGGACGAGCTGGACCGGCGCCTCTCGCCCGGGCTGGTGATCTACCTGGCGGGTGCCGACCCCTTCGAGCGCGACCGGCTTGGCCGGCTCAAGCTGACGTTCGACGGCCTGGAGGCGCGGGACCGGCGGGTGTTCGACTGGACCTGGCAACGCCGCATTCCGGTGGCCTTTGCCATGGCCGGCGGCTACGCCAGCGACATTGCCGAGACGGTGCAGGTGCAGCTAGGCACCTTCAGGGTGGCCTTCGAGTATTGGCGCCGCTGGCAAAATGCCGCGCGATGAGCTCCGCCACCAAACCCACGCCGAATTCCCGGAGCGGCTACCGCGCGTTTCGCAGCATCCCCACGCGCTGGGCCGACAACGACATGTACGGCCATGTCAACAACGTCGTCTACTACAGCTGGTTCGACACGGCGGTGAACGCGCTGCTGATCGAGCGCGGCGCGCTCGACATCCACCAGGGCCAGACCATCGGCTTCGTGGTCGAAACGCAGTGCAACTACTTCGCGCCGATTGCTTTTCCGCAGACGGTGGAAGCCGGCATTCGCGTGGCCCAGGCGGGCCGGTCGAGCGTGCGCTATGAGATTGCGCTCTTTGCGGAAGGCTCGGACGCGGCGGCAGCGCAGGGCCACTTCGTGCATGTGTATGTCGATCGGGCCACGCAGCGGCCGGTGCCGTTGCCCGAGGCGCTGCAGCAAGTCGTCGACTCCCTGAAGACCTGACCCCATGAAAAACGGCGCCCGAGGGCGCCGTTTTTTTTGCCGCGATCCGGTTGGGACCGCCGCGGTTCTTACATGGTCTTCTTCATGGCCTTGACGTCGGCCTTGCCTTGGGCTTCGTCGGCCTTGGCCTGCTTCTCGCAGGCAGACTTGGCATCGCCCGCCTGGTCGTCGCACTTTTCCTTTGCGACTTCGTACTTGGCCTTCACCTTTTCTTCAGCAACCTTGCGTGCGTGTGCATCGCTCGGCTTGTATTGCTGCTCCAGTTCGGCCTTGGCCACGTTCTCGGCGCCCTTGGCTTCCTTCTGGCAGACGTCTTTTGCGTTGTCCTTCATTGCGTCGCACTGGGCCTTCGCGGACTTGTAGTCGGCTTCGATCTTGTCCTTGGCGGCCTTGTATTCGTCCTTGGTCATCGCGCTGGCGTGCGTGGCCATGAAACAGGTCGAGGCGAGAGCGAGCATGAGCAGATGTTTTTTCATTTTGGTGTTCTTTCTTTTTGAAGTTGAAAAAGTGAAGTTGGAAAGAAGTCAGGACGCGGGGCGGCCTTCAGGCCACCCGGCAGGCGTCAATACTTTTCGTACCAGAGGGTGTCGGGCGTGCGGCCGTCGCGCGATTCCCATTCCTTCACCTGTCTTTCGGCCTCGTCGCGGCTGATGCCGTGGCGTTCCTGGATGCGGCCGAGGAGCTGGTCGCGCTTGCCGGCAATGACGTCGAAGTCGTCGTCGGTCAGCTTGCCCCATTGCTCCTTGACCTTGCCCTTGAGCTGTTTCCAGTTGCCTTCGATGGTGTCCTTGTTCATGCGAATCTCCTTGTACGGTTGATTCGGCGGGCTGTTGGCCGCCGTGAACAAAATGTGGCGGGACCGATTCACCCTGGCGGTAGGACGTGCAGTGCAGGCCCCGTAGGCACAAGCCGACGCTGCCCGTGATAATCGAACGCACGCCGAAAAGCTTGAGACAACGCGCGCCGCACCATGATCATTCACAGCCTGCTCGACACCGACCTCTACAAGTTCACCATGATGCAGGTCGTCCTGCATCACTTTCCCGGCGCCCGGGTCGAGTACCGGTTCAAGTGCCGCAACCCCGGCGTCGACCTGGCGCAGTTCGCAGGGCAGATACGGGAAGAAGTGCGAAGCCTCTGCTCCCTGCAGTTCCGGGACGCCGAGCTGGCCTACCTGCGGTCGATGCGTTTCATCAAGAGCGACTTCGTCGACTTTCTCGGGCTCTTCCGGCTCAACGAGAAGTACATCAACATCATTCCGCAACCCTCGGGGGAACTCGAGATCCGCATCCAGGGGCCGTGGCTGCACACCATCCTGTTCGAGATTCCGGTGTTGGCCATCGTGAACGAGGTCTACTTCCGCAACACGCAGAAGAAGCCCGACTTCGAGGAAGGCCGGCGGCGCCTGGAGACCAAGATCGGGCAGCTGCAGGACGCCGGGCTGGCCGATCTCAAGATTGCCGACTACGGCACGCGCCGCCGCTTTTCCAAGGACTGGCATGAAGAAGTGCTGCGCACGCTCAACGCCCGGCTGGGCGCGGTGACGCCGCCGACGCTGCATCCCAAGCCCGGTGCGCGGCTGCCGCAGCTCGCGGGCACCAGCAATGTGCTGTACGCCATGAAGCTGGGCCTGATTCCGCTGGGCACCATGGCCCATGAATACCTGCAGGCCTGCCAGGCGCTCGGCCCGCGGCTGCGCGACAGCCAGATCTTCGGCTTCGAGAGCTGGGCCCGTGAATACCGCGGCGATCTGGGCATTGCGCTGTCCGACGTGTATGGCATGAGCGCCTTCCTGCGCGACTTCGACCTGTACTTCTGCAAGCTGTTCGACGGTGCGCGCCACGACAGCGGCGATCCTTTCCAGTGGGGTGAACGCATGCTGGCGCATTACGCGGCCAACCGCGTCGATCCGCTCACCAAGACGCTGATCTTCAGCGACGGCCTCACGGTGCCGCGCACCATCGAGCTCTACCAGCAGTTCCGCGGCCGCTGCCAGCTGGCCTTCGGCATTGGAACCAATCTCACCAACGACCTGGGCTACGAGCCGCTGCAGATCGTCATCAAGATGATCAACTGCAACGGCCAGCCCGTGGCCAAGCTGTCGGACACGCCATCCAAGAACATGTGCGAGGACGAAAAATACCTGGCGTACCTGCGCCAGGTGTTCGAGATCGAACAGCCGCCGGCCTGACGCCCGTCTGGTACGGTACGGCTCCATGAAAAAAACAGTTCGCCTGGCGGCGGCCGCAGTGCTGCCGATGATGTTTCCCGCGCTTGCCATGGCTGCCGAATTCGACGGCAGCAAGCTTTCTGCGCTCTGGGGTGTTCCGTTCGCGGGCATCCTGCTGTCGATCGCGCTGATGCCGCTGCTGGCACCGGGCTTCTGGCACCACCACTACGGCAAGATCTCGGCCGCCTGGGCGCTGGCGTTTCTTCTTCCCTTTGCCGCGATCTACGGTGCGCCGCTGGCCGGAGCCCAACTCGTGCATGCCCTGGTGGAGGAATACATCCCCTTCATCATCCTGCTCACCGCGCTGTTCACGGTGGCGGGGGGCATCCACATTCGCGGCAACCTGCATGGCGCGCCCGGGCTCAACACGGCCATCCTCGCCATCGGCGCGGTGCTTGCGAGCTTCATGGGAACCACGGGCGCCTCGATGCTGCTGATCCGGCCGCTGATCCGCGCCAACGACAACCGCGTGAGCAAGGCGCATGTGGTGGTGTTCTTCATCTTCATCGTGTCGAACGCGGGCGGCTCGCTCACGCCGCTGGGCGACCCGCCGCTGTTCCTCGGCTTCCTGAAGGGTGTCGACTTTTTCTGGACGGCGCGGAACATCCTGCCCAACACGCTGTTCCTGGTCGGCCTGCTGCTCGCGCTGTTCTATGTGGTCGACCGGCACCACTACCGCAAGGAGGGCGTGCTGCCGTTCGACCCGACGCCCGATACCCAGCGTGTCGGCTTCGACGGGGCGGCCAATTTCTGGCTGCTGGGCGGCATCATCTTCTTCGTGCTGCTCTCGGGCATCTGGAAATCGCCCGTGGGCTTCGATGTGTTCGGCACGCGCGTCGGTCTGCCGGGGCTGGTGCGCGACGTCGGCCTGATCGCCATCACGCTGCTCTCGCTCAAGATCACCTCGGCCAAGGTGCATGCGGATAACCAGTTCGAGTGGGGCCCCATGACCGAGGTGGCCAAGCTGTTCGCGGGCATTTTCCTGACCATCATTCCCGTGATTGCCATGCTCAAGGCGGGCGTGCACGGGCCCTTCGGCGCGGTGGTTGCCGCGGTGACCCGGCCCGATGGCCTGCCCGATCCGGCGATGTACTTCTGGGCCACCGGCATCCTGAGCTCGTTCCTGGACAACGCACCGACCTACCTGGTGTTCTTCAACACCGCGGGCGGCGATGCCGCTGCGCTCATGACCACCTACGCCACCACGCTGGCGGCCATTTCGGCCGGCGCCGTGTTCATGGGCGCCAACACCTACATCGGCAATGCGCCCAACCTCATGGTCAAGGCCATTGCCGAGAGCCGCGGCGTGCGCATGCCCAGCTTCTTCGGCTACATGGCATGGTCGGTGGCCATCCTGATACCGCTGTTCGTTCTCTCCACCTTCATCTTTTTCCGCTAGGCGCAGACACATCATGAGCAAGCCCAAGATCCTGGTCGCACGCGCGATCTTTCCCGAAACCATCGAACGCCTCTCGCAGCATTTCGAAGTCGAGTCGAACCAGTCCGACGAGAGCTGGAGCAAGGAGCAGCTGGTCGCCAAGCTCCAGGGCAAGCAGGGCGCCTTTACCACCGGCAGCGAGCGCATCGATGCCGCGGTGCTCGACGCCTGCCCCGACCTGAAAATCTGCGCCAACATGGCCGTGGGCTACAACAACTTCGACGTCGACGCGATGGCCGCGCACGGCGTGCTGGGCACCAACGCGCCCGACGTGCTCACCGAGACCACGGCCGACTTCGGCTTTGCGCTCCTGATGGCCACGGCCCGCCGCATCACCGAAAGCGAACACTTCCTGCGCGCGGGCAAGTGGCAGAAATGGAGCTTCGACATGTTCGCGGGCTCCGACATTCATGGCTCCACCCTCGGCATCATCGGCATGGGCCGCATCGGACAGGGCATTGCCAAGCGCGGCGCGCACGGCTTCGGCATGAAGGTGGTCTATCACAACCGCTCGCGGCTCGACGCTTCTCTCGAGGCCGAATGCAAGGCCAGCTACGTGAGCAAGGAGGAGCTTCTGAAGACCGCCGATCACGTGGTGCTGGTGGTGCCGTATTCGCCGGCTTCGCACCACACCATCGGCGCGGCTGAAATCGCGCTGATGAAGCCGACCGCCACGCTGGTGAACATTGCGCGCGGCGGCATCGTCGACGATGCGGCGCTGGCCGTGGCGCTGCGCGAAAAGCGCATTGCGGCGGCGGGCCTGGACGTGTTCGAAGGCGAGCCCAAGGTTCACCCCGATCTGCTGACGGTGCCGAACGTGGTGCTCACGCCCCACATTGCAAGCGCCACCGTGCCCACGCGCCGCGCCATGGCCGAGTTGGCGGCCGACAACCTCATTGCCTGGTTCGGCGGCAAGGGGCCGCTCACGCCCGTCACGCCCGTTCCGGCGGCCGGCAAGTAACACCCGCAAACCCAAGCGAAAACAGCGATCCCATTTTGCAATCGACCGACTTGATTCTTCTTCTGCTGGCCGCCTTTGCCGTGGTGCAGCTCGTGCTGGTGATCTGGCTGCTCGCGCGCCGCCAGCCCAAGCCCGACCACAGCGAAATGCTGACCGTGCTCGCCGCCATGGGCGCGGCCAACGAGCGCACCGAGCGCGAGCTGCGCCACGAAATCGGCGAGAGCTCGCGCGGTGCGCGGCAGGAAACCGCACAGGCCTTTGCCACCTTCCAGCAGGCGCTCGTACAGCAGGGGGCCGAGGCCACGCGCACGCAGAATGCGCAGCTCGATGCTTTCTCGCTGCAGCTCGCATCGCTGCAGAAGAGCCTGGCCGACACGCTCAACACGCAGCTGCAGGGCCTGAGCGATTCCAACGCGCGCCGCCTTGCCGAAGTGCGCGAGACCATGGAAGCGCAGCTGGCGCAGCTGCAGCAGAGCAATACCGCCAAGCTCGACGAAATGCGCAAGACCGTCGACGAAAAGCTGCAGAGCACGCTCGAAGCGCGGCTGGGCGAGAGCTTCAAGCAGGTGGCCGACCGGCTCGAGCAGGTGCACAAGGGCCTGGGCGAAATGCAGACGCTGGCGGTAGGCGTCGGCAGCCTGCAGCGCGTGCTGACCAACGTGAAGACGCGCGGCGTGTTCGGCGAAGTGCAGCTTGAAGCGCTGCTCGAGCAGGTGCTGACCCCGGACCAGTACGCCAAGCAGATCGAGACCAAGCCGCGCAGCGGCCAGCGGGTGGACTTTGCCATTCGCTTTCCGGGCCGCGGCGACGACGGCGCGCCCGTGTGGCTGCCGATCGACGCCAAGTTTCCGCGCGACGACTACGAGCGCCTGATCGATGCGCACGAGCGCGCCGACGCGGCCGGCGCTGAGCTTGCAGCCAAGGCGCTCGAAGCGCGCATCCGCAGCGAGGCGCGCTCAATTGCGGAGAAC
This sequence comes from Variovorax sp. CCNWLW186, assembly GCF_037203865.1. Classification (NCBI taxonomy): domain Bacteria; kingdom Pseudomonadati; phylum Pseudomonadota; class Betaproteobacteria; order Burkholderiales; family Comamonadaceae; genus Variovorax; species Variovorax sp. CCNWLW186. The sequence goes on from NZ_JBBCBO010000020.1 coordinate 28,242, forward strand.
TACCTTGCCGCGCCGCACACCACCGATTTCGCCATCCTGTTCCTGCCGGTCGAGAGCCTCTATGCCGAGGTGCTGCGCCGCCCGGGCCTGATGGACGCCATCCAGCGCCAGCACCGCGTGACGCTGGCGGGGCCGACCACCTTGCTTGCCATGCTCAACAGCCTGCACATGGGCTTTCGCACGCTGGCCCTCGAGCAGCAGGCCTCGGAGGTATGGAAGGTGCTGGGGGCGGTCAAGACCGAATTCGAGCGCTATGGCGAATGGGTGTCGCGCATCAAGGAGCAGGTGGCCAAGGCCTCCGACACGCTCGACAAGGCCGACACGCGCGCCAAGCAGATGCGCCTCGCGCTGCGCAAGGTCGAGGCGCTGCCCGAGGCGCAGTCGCAGGTGCTGCTGCCCCCCACGGCCGACAGCGAGGGCGACGACACCCCGTGAAAGGCTCCGAACTGCTGCGCGTGATCGGGGCCCAGGTGTGCCTGCACGCCACCATGGCCGGCATGCGGCTCGCAACGCCGCTGCTGGCGCTGCAGCAGGGGTACAGCGCAGCGGCGGTCGGCGTGCTGATTGCGCTGTTCGCGCTCACGCAGGTGTTTCTTGCGCTGCCGGCGGGCAGGTTTGCCGATAGGCACGGCTTCAAGCGGCCGCTGTGGCTTTCGGTCCTGGCGGCTTCGGGCGGTGCGGGCCTCGTGGTGATCTTTCCGGTCTTCCCGGTCATGTGCCTGGCGGCGCTGCTGACCGGCGGTGCCACGGGCGCAACGGTCATTGCGCTGCAGCGGCATGTGGGCCGCTCCGCCACCAACGCCACGCAACTCAAGCGCGTGTTCAGCTGGCTCGCGATTGCGCCCGCGGTCGCCAATTTCGTCGGCCCGTTCGTCGCCGGCATGCTGATCGACCACGCCGGCCGGGCTCCTGCGGACATGCTGGCATTCCGGGTCTGCTTTGCGGCCATGGCTCTGCTGTCCATCGCCTGCTGGCTGTTTGCGCGCGGCGCGCACGAACCTCCGCCCGTCGCGCCCGCGGCAGGGGCCGCACCCACGCGGGCGTGGGACCTGCTGCGTGAACCGATGTTCCGGCGCCTGCTGTTCGTGAACTGGCTGCAGTCGTCGAGCTGGGACGTGCATGCCTTCGTGCTGCCCGTGCTGGGGCACGACCGCGGCATCAGCGCTTCGGTCATCGGCTCCATTCTTGGTGCCTTTGCCATTGCGGCGGCCGCCATCCGAGTCGTGCTGCCGCTCATCGCCTCGCGCGCGTCGGAGCGCAGCGTGATCCTGATTTCGACCATCGTCACGGCGGCGGTGTTCGCGGTCTATCCGCTGCTCGATTCGGCCCTGACCATGGGCCTGTGCTCCGTGGTGCTGGGCTTCGCGCTCGGGGCCGTGCAGCCCATGGTGATGAGCATGCTGCACCAGATCACGCCGCACGAGCGGCACGGCGAGGCGCTGGGCCTGCGGCTCATGACCATCAATGCATCGAGCGTGGCCATGCCGATGCTGTTCGGCTCGATCGGCGCGCTGATCGGCATTGCCGGCGTTTTCTGGGTGGTGGGCGCCGTGGTTGCGCTGGGCGCCCGGGCCACCTGGGGCTTGAAGGCCTGAAAGCCGGAGGCGCGGCGCTGTTTGCGCTTACAGCTTGTAGAAGCGCTTGATCGCGTCCCACGCGTCTTCGGGCGCGTCGACGTATTCGAACAGCTTCACATCCGTCGGCGAAATCACGCCTTCCTCGACCAGGAAGTCGAAGTCGATCAGCTTCTTCCAGTAGGCCGAACCGAACAGCACGATCGGCACCGGCTTCGACTTCTTGGTCTGCACGAGCGTGATCACTTCGAACAGCTCGTCGAGCGTGCCGAAGCCGCCGGGGAAGGCCACCAGCGCCTTCGCACGCATCATGAAATGCATCTTGCGGATGGCGAAGTAGTGGAACTTGAAGCTCAGGGCCGGCGTGACGTACGGATTCGCTTCTTCTTCCATCGGCAGCGCAATAGCAAGGCCGACCGAAAGGCCGCCACCTTCATGCGCGCCCCGGTTGGCCGCCTGCATGATGCCGGGGCCGCCGCCGGTGCAGACGAAGAGCTTGTCTTCGGGCTGCTTGCCATCGCTGTATTGCGCCACCAGCTTGCCGAAGGCACGCGCCTTCTCGTAATAGTGCGAGCTGCGCGCCAGCCGGCGCCACCGCTCGGCCGCGACGGCATCGCCGCTGGCTTCGGCCTGGGCGACCAGCGCGGCAGCTTCTTCCTCGCTGCGGAAGCGGGCGCTGCCGAACACCACCACGGTGTTTTCGATGCCGTGGGCGCGCTGCTCGAGGTCGGGCTTCATCAGCTCGAGCTGCATGCGGATGCCGCGGGTTTCGCGGCGCAGCAAGAACTCGGGGTCCGCGAAGGCGATGCGCGAGGGATCGGGGTCGAGCGGGAGGCCTTTTTCCGAATGCGTCTTGAGCGTGGCCCAGGCATCGGCGAGGCGTTTGTCGTGAAGGTCGTGCGTGTTGTTCATGGAGGAATCAGACAGGAAGACGGGTGCATTGTGCAGCCTTGCAACCGGCATGCCCGCCGGTTCAGAAAGTGCCGTGCCGCCCCGCACCTCGCACAAAGCGCTCGGCGCCCGCAGCACCTTCGGCCGCGACGATCGGCACGCCAAGGCGCCCCTCCTGCTGCAGCGCCTCGGCCAGCGGCAAGTCCCACTGGGCGTAGGCGGAATGGCGGTCCGCCAGCATGCATTGCTGTGGAAAGGCCGCAATCTCGCGCGCAAGCGCTTCGGCTGTCTCGCGGGCCTGGCCCTTTGGCACGAGACGGTTCACCAGGCCCATGGCAAGCGCTTCCTGGGCGCTCACGGGCCGGCCCGTCAGGATGAGGTCAAGCGCGCGGCCCATGCCGACAATGCGCGGCAGCCGCACGGTGCCGCCGTCGATCAGCGGCACGCCCCAGCGGCGACAGAACACGCCCAGCACCGCATCTTCTTCGGCCACCCGAAGGTCGGCCAGCAGGGCCAGCTCGAGCCCGCCGGCCACCGCATGGCCGCTGATGGCGGCAATCAGTGGCTTGCTCAGCGCCATGCGAGTCGGCCCCATGGGCGCGGAGCCGCCACCCTCGGGGTCGAGCTCATTGCGCCTGGCAGGATCGGCGACCGCGCCCAGGTCAGCGCCAGCACAGAAGGTGCCGTGCTCGCCCCACAGCACGGCCACGCGCTGGCTTTCGTCGGCTTCGAAGCGCTCGAAGGCGGCGCGCAGCGCGTCGGCCATGGGCCGGTCGACGGCATTGCGCTGCTTCGGGCGGCTCATGACGATGGTGCTGACCGGCCCATCGATTTCGGTGCGAACGCTGGCGGACGTGTTCATGAGGGCAAAGGGTACGCCCATCAACGAAAAAAGACTCCTTTCGGAGCCTTTTGTCAGGGTGGCGGTTCGGCCCGCCAGCAAGCGCTTAGACGCGCTTGCGGTATTCGCCGGTGCGGGTGTCGATTTCGATCTTGTCGCCTTGCGAGACGAAGAGCGGAACCGGCACTTCGAAGCCGGTTGCGATCTTGGCGGGCTTGAGCACCTTGCCCGAGGTGTCGCCCTTGACGGCCGGCTCGGTCCAGGTGATTTCGCGCTCGACGCTGGTGGGCAGTTCGACCGAAATGGCCTTGCCGTCGTAGAACACCACTTCGACGGGCATGCCGTCTTCGAGGTAGTTGAGGGCGTCGCCCATGTTCTCGGCTTCGACTTCGTACTGGTTGTACTCGGTGTCCATGCACACGTACATCGGATCGGCGAAGTAGGAGTAGGTGCACTCCTTCTTGTCGAGCACGATCTGGTCGATCTTGTCGTCGGCCTTGAAGACCACTTCGGTGTTGAAGTTGGCGATCAGGCTCTTGAGCTTCATGCGCACGGTGGCGGAGTTGCGGCCGCCGCGGCTGTATTCGGTCTTGAGGACGACCATCGGGTCCTTGCCGTGCATGATGACGTTGCCGGCGCGGATTTCTTGAGCGATTTTCATATCAGGTTCTCTGGATGTTGGCCGCTCGGTGCACGGGGCCATGGGCGACGTTTGCAATGTTGCGGTGCAACGTCTTGCCGGCGTTCTTGGCCCCGCGGTACATGTCCCGCGGCAGGTTTGGCGGACAGCATCTCGGATCTGTGTAATCCGGGCCGAAATCCGCAAAGCCCGCTATTTTAGCTTTTTCCGGCGACCAGATGCCGCAGTTGCGCGACCAAGTCCTCTTGCGCGCACAGCTTTTCGCGGGCCGCCAGTACGCTTTCATGCCATGCCCCCGGTATTTCGAGAGGGGGCAGAGGGCTGTCGCCGAAGCCGTTCCAGGCGTGGTGAAACTGCCGCAGTGACGGCGGCGCGCCCAGCCAGTCGAGCCAGGCGCCGAGCTTCACGTGATGCGCGTCATCGTCCTGCGGGTAGATTTGCCACACGAGGGGCGCGCCGGCCCAGAGGGCGCGCACCAGCGAATCTTCGCCGCGCACGAAGTTCAGCTCGCAGGCCCACAGAAGATGGTCGAAATCCGGCTGCGTGAGGTAGGGCAGGTATGAAATTGATAGCGCTCCCCAGCCTGAAAGCCCGTGGGCCGGCCGTTGCCGGCTTGAAAAGAACGCCCTGACCGCATGGGCGGCGCGGCCCGAAGTCACCAGGAGCCGGGTCGGCTGCGGATCTGCCGCCAGTTGCTCGAGCAGGGTCGCCAGCGCCGGGGGTTCGTAGCAGAAGAGCGACACGAGCCGCTCGCCTTCGCGCCAGGGGATTTCCTGCGCCGCCAGCCATTGCCCGCGGTCGAAATGCGCCCGCCGTTCCAGGAGGCCGGGCTCCCGCAGCAGTCCCCCGGTGGCCGGCGTGAAGCCGGGATAGAAAAAGCGCTTGGTCAGTCCCGCACCAGGTCCCTTGAACACCGGCGAAGGCAGCCCGTGCAGCCGTTCCACATAGGGCTCGGCCGACAGGTATTCGAGATTGATCCACGCCCGGCCCGGCCCGCCCGCGGCCGGCGGCTCGGCAAAGCGGGCGATCAACTCGGGTGCCGGTTCGCAACCGAAGGCTTCGATCAGCACGTCGGGCGGCGGGGCCGCGGCCGCCTGCCGGACGGCGGCGGCGTCGAGCCAGTCGACCACGCTCACGCCCTCGCAGCCGGCGGGCGCCATCCAGTGCAGCGCCGTGGCGTCGTCGATCCAAAGCCGCACGCACTCGCCGAGCGCTGCCAGCTGGCTGGCCAGCCGCCAGCACACGCCCAGGTCGCCGTGGTTGTCGATGACCTTGCAGAAGATGTCCCATTGCATGGCGCCAGTGTGCCCGTCTTCGGCGGGCCGGGGCAGTGGTGGCTGCTTGGTATGCTGGCCGGCACCACAACATCCCGGAGCGAGAAACCATGCGCATGAAGACCCGCCGTTCGCCGCTGTTCCCTGGTTGCCTTCGCACGGCGAGAACCGTGCTCGCCCTGTCCTTGGCCTTGGGCGGCGTCGTGGGCGCCTCGGCGCAGACCACGCCGTCGCTCACGCCGCAACAGCAGCGGTTTCATGGCATCTACAAGGAGTTGATCGAGATCAACACCAGCCATTCGGTGGGCGACAACACGCAGGCGGCGCGTGCCATGGAAAAGCGGCTGGTCGATGCGGGCTTTGCCCCGGGCGACATCCAGATCTTCGAGCCCTTCCCCAAGAAGGGCAACCTGGTGCTGCGCTTCAAGGGCAACGGCAGCAAGAAACCGTTGCTGCTGCTGGCGCACCTCGACGTGGTCGAGGCCAAGCGCGAAGACTGGAAGACCGATCCGTTCAAACTGCAGGAAACCGGCGGCTACTTCACGGCCCGGGGTTCCATCGACGACAAGGCGATGGCCGCGGCGCTGGTGTCGGTGCTGGGGCAGCTCAAGCAGGAAGGCTTCAAGCCCAGCCGCGACATCATCCTCGCGCTGACGGCCGACGAAGAGCGCGGCGATGCGCTCAGCAACGGCGCCTTCTGGCTCATCAACAACAAGCCCGAGCTGCTGCAGGCGGAATTCGGCATCAACGAAGGCGGCGGCGGCGAGCTGCGCGGCGGAAAGCCGAACCTGCACCGCATGCAGGTGGCCGAGAAGATGTACACCACCTACATGCTCGAGGCGCGCGATGTGGGCGGCCACAGCTCGGTGCCGACGAAGAGTAACCCGATCTATGCGCTGTCGGCGGGCCTGGAGCGTCTGGGCAACTACGCGTTCCCGGTCAAGCTGGCCGATGTCACGAAGACCTATTTCGCACGCAGCGCGCCCTTTGCCACCGGCCAGTTGGCCGACGACATGCGCGCCATCGGCGGCGGCAACCCCGATGCCGCGGTGATCGAGCGGCTTTCGGCCAACCCGGCCTACAACGCGCAGCTGCGCACCACCTGCGTGGCAACCATGGTGCAGGCGGGGCATGCCGAAAATGCGCTTCCGCAGTCGGCCAAGGCCACGGTCAATTGCCGCATCCTGCCGCACGACGACCCCGAGGAAATCGAACGGCTGCTGACCCAGGCCATCGGAAACGACAAGATCGTGGTGCGCAACGTCGGCAAGCCGCTGCGCAGCCCGGCCTCTCCGCTGAACGGCGATCTCGTGAAGACGGTCGAATCGGTGACGCAGGCCATGTGGCCGGGTGTGCCCGTGGTGCCGGCAATGAGCACGGGCGCTACCGACAGCCGCTTCATGCGCAATGCCGGCATTCCGATGTACGGTGTGACGGGCATGTTCCTCGACCCCGCCGATGCGCGCGCCCACGGGCTGGACGAGCGCATCGAGATCCAGCGGCTGTATGACGGTCGCGAGTTCCTGTACCGGCTGGTGAGCGAACTCGCCAAGTAGCTCCGGGTCATAAGAAACGCGGCGGCCGAGCTGGTCGCCGCGTTTCTGCTTTCTTCAGCGCGCCACAATAGCCGCCATGTCAGACGTGCATTCCGATCAATTGCTCAGCGAAGTCGCGGCCCTGCCGCAGCTGCCGGGCGTGTACCGCTATTTCGATGCGGCCGGCGCGGTGCTCTATGTGGGCAAGGCGCGCAACCTCAAGAAGCGGGTTGCGAACTATTTCCAGAAGAGCCATGGCGGCACGCGCATCGGCCACATGATCTCGAAGATCGCGCGCATGGAGACCACCGTGGTGCGCTCCGAGGCCGAGGCGCTGCTGCTCGAGAACAATCTCATCAAGACGCTCAAGCCGCGCTACAACATCCTGTTTCGCGACGACAAGAGCTACCCGTACCTGAAGATCGCCTCGCACGAGTTTCCGCGGCTGGCCTACTACCGCGGCGCGGTCGACAAGAAGCACCGCTACTTCGGGCCGTACCCGAGCGCCTGGGCGGTGAAGGAGTCGATCCAGCTGCTGCAGAAAGTATTCAAGCTGCGCACCTGCGAAGACACGGTGTACGCCAACCGCACGCGGCCTTGCCTGCTGTACCAGATCAAGCGGTGCACCGGGCCGTGCGTGGGCTACGTCACGCCCGAGGCCTATGCGCAGGACGTGGCCAGCGCCGAAGCCTTTCTGATGGGCGACACGCAACTGGTGTTGTCGAAGCTCGAGGCACGCATGACCGAGCACGCGGAGAAGCTCGAATTCGAGCAGGCGGCGGAGCTGCGCAACCAGATGTCGGCGATTTCTCGTGTGCTGCACCAGCAGTCGATCGAAATTGCTTCCGACAAGGACGTGGACATCCTCGCCGTGAAGGTGCAGGGCGGCAAGGCCTGCGTCAACCTGGCGATGGTGCGCGGCGGCCGGCACCTGGGCGACCGCGCCTACTTTCCCGTGCACGTGGAAGACGCCGCGCAAATCCATCATGGCGAGCTCGATGCGGAAGAGGGCGTGGTGCCCGCGCCGGCCGATTCGATCGAAGTGCAAGTGCTCGAGGCCTTCATTGCCCAGCACTACATCGATGTGCCGGTACCCGCCACGCTGGTGCTGAGCCATCTGGTGGGGCGCGAGCTGATCGAAGCCGTCTCCCAGCAGGCCGGCTCGCGCGTGACGGCGGTGTTCCAGCCGCGCGAGCAGCGCCGGCACTGGCTCGAAATGGCCGAGACGAACGCGGGCCTGCAACTGGCGCGCCTCCTGGCGGAAGAAGGATCGCAGCAGGCGCGCACCCGCGCGCTGGCCGATGCGCTGGAGCTTGCGCCCGACGATCTCGACAATTTCCGCATCGAGTGCTTCGACATCTCGCACACCGCGGGCGAGGCCACGCAGGCATCCTGCGTGGTGTTCGAGCACCACACGATGCAGAACCGCGAATACCGCCGCTACAACATCGAGGGCATCACGCCCGGCGACGACTACGCCGCCATGCGCCAGGTGCTGCATCGCCGCTACGGCAAGCTCGCCGAGGCCATGGCGGCCGAGACCGACGCGCCGCCCATGGGCGATGCCGCGGGCGCGGGCACCGATGCACCCGCGAGGACCAAGGCGGCGCGCATGCCCGACCTGGTGCTGGTCGACGGCGGCAAGGGCCAGGTGTCGATGGCGCGCGAAGTGTTCAGCGAGCTGGGCCTGGCGCTCTCGCTCATCGTGGGGGTGGAGAAAGGCGAGGGCCGCAAGGTCGGGCTCGAGGAGCTGGTGTTTGCCGACGGCCGCGAGAAGGTCTACCTGGGCAAGGACTCCGCCGCCCTGATGCTGATCGCCCAGATCCGCGATGAGGCGCACCGCTTCGCCATCACGGGCATGCGTGCCAAGCGCGCGAAGGTGCGCGTGGGCGGCAGCCAGCTCGAAGACATTCCGGGCATCGGGCCGAAGCGCCGGGCGCGCCTGCTGCAGCGTTTCGGTGGAATCCGCGGCGTGGCGGCCGCCAGCGTCGAGGACATCGCATCGGTCGAAGGCATTGCCACCGACCTTGCCGAGGAAATCTATCGCGCACTGCACTGACGCCGATTTGCCCTTTGGCCTTCGGCCGGTCACGCGCGCATGACACAATCGCCCGCATGTTCTGGACCCTCCCGACCATCATGACCTGGACGCGCATCGTCGCGATTCCATTGATCGTTGGCGTGTTCTACCTGCCGATCGCCGAGCCGATGCGCAACCTGATCGCCACGGTAATGTTCATCGTCTTTGCCGCCACCGACTGGCTCGACGGCTATCTGGCGCGCAAGCTCAACCAGACCTCGGCCTTCGGCGCCTTCCTGGATCCGGTGGCCGACAAGTTCCTGGTGTGTGCCGCGCTGCTGGTGCTGGTGCACCTGCAGCGCGCCGATGTGTTCGTGGCGCTGATCATCATCGGCCGTGAGATCGCCATCTCGGCGCTGCGCGAATGGATGGCGCGAATCGGCGCTGGCAAGAGCGTGGCGGTCCACATGATCGGCAAGGTGAAGACCACGGTGCAGATGGTCGCGATCCCGTTCCTGCTGTATGACGGGCGCCTGTTCAAGGTCATCGACACGGGCCTCTGGGGCCAGTGGCTGATCTGGATCTCGGCGGTGCTCACCGTGTGGTCGATGGTCTATTACCTGCAAAAGGCCATTCCCGAGATCCGGGCCCACAGCAAATGACGGCGGCGGCTGCGGCACGTGGCTCCGGGTGGCTGCGAGCCATGCCGGCGGTCTTCGTGCTCATATGGAGCACGGGTTTCATCGTTGCGCGCTATGGCATGCCCTATGCGCCGCCCCTCAAGTTCCTGGCCGTGCGCTATGCACTTTCTCTCGTGTGCTTCTGCATCTGGGTCGCTCTCGCGCGGGTCGCCTGGCCGAAGGAGCGTGCGCAGTGGGGGCACCTTGCGGCCACGGGCGTGCTGATGCAGGCGGGTTACCTGGGCGGCGTCTGGGCTGCTGTGCATGCGGGCATGGGCGCGGGGCTGGTGGCGCTGATGGTCGGCATCCAGCCGGTGCTGACCGCCATCTGGCTTTCGTTCACCGGCGGGCGCATTTCGCAGCGCCAATGGGCAGGGCTGGTCCTGGGATTTGCCGGCCTGGTGCTCGTGGTGTCGCGCAAGTTCGGGCAGGGCACTGAAGTCAGTGCGTTGACGATGGGGCTCGCCGTCATGGCGCTGCTTTCGATCACCGCGGGCACCCTGTACCAGAAGCGCTTCGTCGCGCCGTGCGACGTTCGCAGCGCCAGCGCCGTGCAGATGGCGGCGGCGTTGCTCGTGACCTTGCCCTTTGCGGCCATGGAAACGCAGGGCATCGAATGGAACGTGTACTCGACCGGCGCCATGGCGTGGTCGGTGCTGGTGCTGTCGCTCGGCGGCAGTTCGCTGCTCTACATGCTGATCCAGCGCGGCACGGCCACCGCCGTTACCAGCTTGCTGTACCTTGTACCGCCATGTACCGCGGTGATGGCCTGGCTGCTGTTCCGCGAGCCGATCACGCTGGTGACCTTGCTGGGCATCGGGCTGACCGCGGCGGGCGTAAGCCTGGTGGTGCGCAGCGAGCGCTGACCGGGCGCGTTTTCTTTCAGCGCGGCGAACCGGGCTTGCCCGGCTTCCAGGGCTCGCCGCGGAACTGTTCGGCCAGATGGTCGAGCAGCAGGCGCACACGGCGCGGCGTCTTGGGTCGCCAGGGCGCAATCCAGTGGATGTCGGCATCGGGCATGGCGTAGTGGGGCAGCACGCGCACCAGCTCGCCGGACGCCAGTTGCGGCGCAATATCCCACAGGCTGCGCAGCATGATTCCGTGGCCGGCCAGGCACCAGTCGCGCACCATCTCTCCGGAATTGCTTGTCAGCGGCCCTTGCACGCGCACACGCGCCGTGCTGCCGTCGCGGGCGTGGCGCAGCGTCCAGAGCGCGAACTGGTGCTGGTTGACCTCGCCGTTTTCGCGCGCCACCAGGCAGTCGTGCGTGCCCAGCGCGTCGACCGTGGCTGGCAGGCCGCGCCGCTCTATATATGAAGGAGAGGCGGCAAGCACGCGCTGGTTGCGCGCGATGCGGCGCGTGACCCAGTCGGCCGCGCGGCGCTGCTGCACGGCCCAGAGCCACAGCGCGCCGTCGTAGCCTTCGGCGCCGAGGTCCGGGAGCCGCTCGGTCAGCAGCAGCTCGATCTGCAGCCCCGGGTGCCGCGCCTGGAACGCGGCCAGCGCGGGGCCGAGCCAGCGCCGGCCGAAGCCGAAGGTGGCGGCGAGACGTATCGTGCCGACCAGTTCGTTCTGCCGTTCGCCGAGCTCGCTTTCGAGTGCCGCAAAACCCTCGAGCAGCGCCTTGGCATGCAGGCAGACCGCCTCGCCCTCGGCCGTGACGCTGAGCCTGCGCGTGGTGCGTTCGAACAGCCGCTGGCCCAGCCGAGCCTCGAGCGCACCCAGTCGCTTGGTCACCACCGAAGGCACCACGTCCAGCGTGGCGGATGCGCCCGCCAGGCTGCCCTGGTCGCGAATGGCCAGCACCAGCTCCAGGTCGCCCCGGTCCATCGACAATGAATTCATGCCAGATTGGAAAGTATGAATTGGCTGATTGTTGCTTGATGGCTGGCGGAGCGCAACGCACAATGGCCGCGTGACTGCTTCCTTCTTCGACTTTCCTGAATTCGATATCGAGCGCGACGGCGTGCGCGTGCATGGCCGCATCGGCGGCCGCGGTGCTCCGTTGCTGCTGTTGCATGGCCATCCGCAGACGCACCTCATCTGGCATCGAGTGGCACCGGCGCTTGCCGAGCGGTTCACTGTGGTGGCGGTGGACTTGCGCGGCTACGGCGACTCTGGCCGCCCCGCGGACGACGCCGAGCACGTGGCCTATAGCAAGCGCGAGATGGCGCTCGATGCACTCGCCGCCATGCGGCACCATGGCTTCGAACGCTTCGGCGTGCTTGCGCATGACCGCGGCGCGCGCGTGGCGAATCGGCTGGCGGCCGACCATGCCGCCGCGGTCGACCGCATGCTGCTGCTGGACATCGCGCCCACGCTCTCGATGTACGGGAACACCACCGAAGCGTTTGCTCGCGCTTACTGGCACTGGTTTTTCCTGATCCAGCCGCCGCCGCTGCCCGAGGCGCTGATTGCTTCGGACCCTGTGCGCTACGTGCGCAGCGTGATGGGCGGGCGCCACGCGGGGCTCGCGCCCTTTGCGCCCGAGGTGCTGGCCGAGTACGAGCGCTGCGCCGCAATCGCGGGCACGGCCGAATCCATTTGCGGCGACTACCGGGCCTCCGCCACCATCGACCTGGTGCATGACCGCGCCGACATCGACGCCGGCCGGCGCCTTGAGCAGCCCCTGCGCGTGCTGTGGGGCGAACACGGCGCAGTCGGCCGGTGCTTTGATGTGCTGGCGCTCTGGCGCGAATGCGCCGGGCAGGTTTCGGGCCGCGCCTTGCCGTGCGGCCACTATGTTCCGGAAGAAGCTCCCGGCGAGGTGCTCGCCGAGGCACTCCAGTTTTTTACTCCCCCTCTCCAGCAAGAAGGAACCAGACCATGACCACCCACAGAATCGCAGTCATCGCCGGCGACGGCATCGGCAAGGAAACCATGCCCGAAGGCCTGCGCGTGGTCGATGCCGCGGCGCGCAAGTTCGGTATCGACCTGAAGTTCGACCACTTCGATTTCTCTAGCTGGGACTACTGCGAGAAGCACGGCAAGATGCTGCCCGACAACTGGAAGGACCAGATCGGCGGCCACGATGCGATCTACTTCGGCGCGGTGGGCTGGCCCGAAAAGATTGCCGACCACGTGTCGCTGTGGGGTTCGCTGCTGCTGTTCCGCCGCGAGTTCGACCAGTACATCAACCTGCGCCCCGCACGGCTGATGCCCGGCATCACGGCTCCCGTGGTGCGCCGCGACGGCACGCCGCGCGAGCCGGGCGAGATCGACATGTACATCGTGCGCGAGAACACCGAGGGTGAATACTCGAGCATCGGCGGGCGCATGTACGAAGGCACGCCGCGCGAGATCGTGGTGCAGGAAACGGTGATGTCGCGCGTGGGCGTGGATCGCGTGCTCAAGTTCGCTTTCGAGCTTGCGCAATCGCGGCCGAAGAAGCATTTGACGAGCGCGACCAAGTCGAACGGCATCTCGATCACCATGCCGTATTGGGACGAGCGCGTGGCCGAAATGGCCAAGAACTACCCGGGCGTGAAGCTCGACAAGTTCCATATCGACATCCTCACCGCCCACTTCGTGCAACGGCCCGACTTCTTCGACGTGGTGGTGGCCAGCAACCTGTTCGGCGACATCCTGTCCGACCTGGGTCCGGCATGCACCGGCACCATCGGCATTGCGCCCAGCGCCAATCTCAACCCCGAGCGCACGACGCCTTCGCTGTTCGAACCGGTGCACGGTTCGGCGCCCGACATTGCCGGCAAGGGCATTGCCAACCCCATCGGACAGATCTGGTGCGGTGCGATGATGCTCGAGTTCCTGGGGCACAAGAAGGCGCACGACGCGATTCTTTCCACCATTGAAAAGGTGCTCGCGCCCCAAAGCGGAGCACCGCGCACGCCCGACATCGGCGGCAAGGCGAGCACCAGCGACTTGGGCAAGGCAATTGCCGAAGCGCTTTGAAATAGAGTTCACGAAAGGCCCCTAAAATCGCGCGCTCCGCTGTTCTGCATGGCCTCGTGTCGTATTGACACCCTGCAGACCAGTGGTTGTAATCCTCGCTGGCAGTGCGCTGCCGAGGCGTCAGTCCTGCCACACTTCTTGCGTCGCGTCATTTCGCGGCCAGGTCGCACTGACGAAAGCCGACCAACTTTATTTCTTCGACAAGGGGCCCTTGTGAACAAGACCGAACTGATTGAGCACATCGCAAAAAACGCCGATATTTCCAAGGCAGCCGCCACGCGCGCGCTCGAATCCACCATCGGCGCCATTCGTACCACGCTCAAAAAAGGCGGCTCCGTGTCGCTGGTCGGTTTTGGCACTTTCGCAGTGGGCAAGCGGGCTGCTCGCACCGGCCGCAATCCCCGGACCGGCGACGCGATTAAAATCAAGGCCGCCAAGATTCCGAAGTTCCGTCCGGGCAAGGCGCTGAAAGACGCGCTCAACTAAGACGTAGACTCGGAGAGTTTCCCGGTGGGGTGCTTAGCTCAGTTGGTAGAGCGGCGCCCTTACAAGGCGTAGGTCGGGGGTTCGAGCCCCTCAGCACCCACCACCACCGATGCAAAGGCGAACACAGGTTCGCCTTTTTTATTGCCGTTCGACATCCGTCGCAAGAGAGTGTTCAAGCATGTTTGATTTCTTCCGCAAGTACAACAAGATCGTCATGATTTTCTTGTTCTTGCTGATCATTCCCTCGTTCGTCCTCTTCGGTGTGGACCGCTACCAGGGCTCCGGCAACGAGGAAAAGGTTGCGCGTGTCGATGGCAACAACATCACCCGTTCCGAATGGGACGCACAGCACCGCAACGAAGTCGACCGCATCCGGCAGCAGTCGCCGAACGTCGACCCGACGCTGCTCGATTCCGATGCAATGCGCTATGCCACGCTGGAACGGCTGGTGCGCGACCGCGTGCTGGCAGCCGCTGCGGCCAAGTCGAACATGACGGTTTCCGAAGAGCGGCTGACCCGCATCTTCGCGCAGGACGCGGGCCTTGCCGCATTCCGCACGCCGGACGGCAAGTTCGATCGCGAGACCTTCCAGCGCGTGACCGGCCGCACGCCGGAGCAGTACGAGGCCTCGATGCGCGCCGACCTTGCAACGCAGCAGGTGCTGCTGGGCATTTCGGGTACGGCGTTCACGCCGCCCGCGCTGGCTGCCGCCACCATCAACGCCTTTTATGACAGCCGCGAGATCCAGGTCGCACGCTTCACTCCCGATAGCTTCGCATCGAAGGTGACGATCAGCGATGCCGACATCGAGACCTACTACAAGGACCACACGGTGCAGTTCCAGGCCCCCGAGCAGGCCAGCATCGAGTACCTGGTGCTCGACCTCGAAGCGGCGAAGAAGAACGTCTCGGTGAACGAGGCCGACCTCAAGACCTACTACGAACAGAACAAGGCGCGCTTCGGCACGAAGGAAGAGCGCCGCGCGAGCCACATCCTGATTACCGCACCGGCCAGTGCGTCGGCGGCCGATCGCGAAAAGGCCAAGGCAAAGGCCGAGCAGTTGCTGGCCGAAGTGAAGAAGGCACCCACCACCTTTGCCGATGTGGCGCGCAAGAATTCGCAGGACCCTGGCTCCGCCGAGAAGGGCGGCGACCTCGACTTCGTGACCCGCGGCGCAATGGTCAAGCCTTTCGACGACGCGATGTTCGCGCTCAAGAAGGGTGACATCAGCGACGTGATCGAAACCGAGTTCGGCTATCACATCATCCGGCTGACCGACATCAAGCCGGCCGTGGTGCCTCCGTTCGAGCAGGTGCGCGCCACCATCGAGAGCGACGTTCGCGCACAACAGGCAACGCAGGAGTTCGCAAAGGCCGCGGAGGCCTTCACCGACGCGGTGTACCAGCAGCCCGACAGCCTCAAGCCGGCGGCGGAAAAGCTGAAGCTCACGATCCAGACTGCAACCAATGTGGCGCGCACGCCCGCACCGGGCGCCACCGGCGCGCTGGCGAGCCGCAACTTCCTGAGTGCGTTGTTTGCGCCCGATTCGCTCGACCGCAAGCAGAACACCGAAGCCATCGAAGTCGGTTCGAACCAGCTCGCATCTGGCCGCGTGACGCAGTACTCGCCGGCGCGTCCCATTCCGTTGGCCGAAGTGAAGGACAAGATCCGCGCGCAACTCGTCACCGAACGCGCCGCGGTATTGGCAAAGACCGAAGGCGAAGCCAAGCTTGCTGCCTGGACCACGAAGGCCGACGGCGCAACCTTTGGCGCACCGGTCACGGTTTCGCGCCGTGAATCGCAGAGCCAGCCGCTGGCGATCATCGATGCCGCGCTGCGTGCCGATGCGTCCAAGCTGCCCGCGCTGGTGGGTGTCGAACTGGGCACCCAGGGCTATGCGGTGGTTCGCGTGACCAAGGTCGTTCCGCGCACGCCTTCGGCCCCTGAGCAGGCGCAGCAAGAGAACGCGCAGGTCGGCCAATCCGTGGCTGCCGCGGAAGACGTGGCGTACTACAACATGCTGAAGGAACGCTTCAAGGCCGAGATCCTCGTGCCGAAGCCAGCTGACACGCTGCCAGCGGCACGCTGACCCGGCGTTCCGTCACACGAGGGACAAGCGCGCAATGCGCTTGTCGCCAGAATCGCATGCATGGGAACCCTCTATCTCGTGCGCCACGGGCAGGCCAGTTTCGGCGCTGCCGACTACGACAACCTGAGCGAGCTCGGACACAGGCAGTCCGTGCGGCTGGGTGAATACTGGCGCGAGCGCGGCATGCACTTCGATGCGGTGATCACGGGCACCCTGAAGCGGCATCGGCAGACCTGGGAGGGCATTGCACAAGGGCTCGGACTGCAGCGCGACGACGTGCTGCCATGGCCCGGGCTCAACGAGTACGACAGCGAGGCTGTTATTGCCACCATCCACGAAGGCAAGCCCGAGAAGCCCGATTCGCCCGAGATGTACCGCCACCATTTCCGCCTCTTGCGCAGCGGCTTGGGCGCCTGGATGCAAGGCAAGACCCAGCCTGCCGGCATGCCGAGCTATGTGGACTTTCTGGCGGGCGTGACCACAGCGCTCGACCATGTGCGCGACCGCCACCATGGCGCAAAAGTTCTGGTGGTGTCGAGCGGCGGGCCGATCAGCACGGCGGTCGGACATGTGCTTGGCACGAGCGCGGAAACGACCATCGAACTCAACTTGCGCATTCGCAATACGGCGGTGACGGAGTTCGCCTTTACGCCCAAGCGCCACATGCTCGTGACGTACAACACCCTTCCGCACCTGGATGCCCCTGCCTACGAGGGCTGGATCACTTACGCCTGAATCTGCAGCGCCAGAAGAGGGCGTTGAAAGAGGGCGTCGGTTTCAGGCCTGCCAGACGCCATAGCCGTTCGCGCGCAGCCGGATGCCGAGTTCGACCTCCATCGACCGCGCGTCCTCGTAGCTCATCGGGTTGTAGCGCTCATAGAGGGCGGGCAGCAGCCGCAGGCCGAACTCCTGCACGAAGGTGTTCGCCTGGATGCCGGCCTTGTGCTTATCGAAGCGAATGTCCGGGTCGAGCCCGGTCATTCCGACATAGACGAAAGGCTTGCCGAGTTGATAGTCGGGATTGGCCCGCCTGAAGCGGCCATGGTTCCATACGCGGTCGTCGAGCTCGACCACGTAGACATGATGCTTGGCGCGTGGTTTGCGCGGCATCCCTACGCAGCCCCCGGAATCAGCTCTTGCGCTTGATCAGGCCGTAAAGAACGAGCAGCACGATCGCGCCGAGCACCGACGCGATGAAACCGGCGCCCTGGCCCGCGGTGTACCAGCCCATGGCCTGGCCGACATAGGTCACGATCAATGAACCCGCAACGCCGATCAGCGTGGTCACGATGAAGCCGGCGGAATCGTCGCCCGGCTTGACGGCCCGCGCAACCAGACCCACGATGAACCCGATCAGAATAGTCCAGACGATGCTCATGAAGAAGTTCCTTTGGCGGTGAATTGGAAGAAGCGGGAAAGCATTGCCCGTTGATTCAGGCGACGATCATGATAGCGGAGCAAAACCGGCTCCACGGGCCGGGAAATACATTGGTTTTGCGTTCGAGAAATTTGGTGCGGACGACCGCCATCTCTCGCATGCAGCGGCGTCCTACAGGGTGAACTGCCGCACGGGGCTATACCGAAGCCATGCTCGAAAAATTGCCTGAAGTCATTGGCCACGCGCTGCACGGCGTGCGTGCCGGCCTGGACAAGATTATTTTCAATACGCTCGGAATGCGGCAGGGCATGGCGTCCATATCCCTGACCAGCGTGGCGTTCGTGGACCACGGGCCGCTGCCCCCGCGCTATACGGCCGACGGCGAAGGCTTGTCGCCGCCGCTTCAGTGGGCCCAACTGCCGGCGGAAACCACTTCGTTGGTGCTGGTGGTGGAGGATGCCGACTCGCCAACCCCGAATCCGCTGGTGCATGCGATCGTGGTGGGGCTGCGGCCGAGCGACGGCAAGCTCGACGAGGCCGCCATCCCGAGCCGCGACAACGAAGGCGCGGCCGGCCTGCAGGTTGGCCGCAACTCGGGGCTGCAGGCCGCGTGGCTACCGCCGGACCCGCCTCCGGGGCACGGCGCTCACCGCTACGCCTTTCAGTTGTTTGCGCTCGGCAGCGCGCCCTCGTTTTCGTCCACGCCGGGGCGCGACGAAATATTCGAAGCGCTGCGCGAGCATGCACTGGCGAGCGGCCTGCTGATTGGCACCTGCGAAAGGCCGGACGGCTCCATCAAGATCGAGAAGACCGCGCCGGCGGGCCCTTTGGCAACGGGTTGAGCAGGGCTTCAAGCGTCTTTGAATGCCCCGGTGGCGAAAACGGGAGTTTTTGACGCTACAATTGCGGGCTCTTCGGTGGCTGTAGCTCAGCTGGTAGAGTCCCAGATTGTGATTCTGGTCGTCGTGGGTTCGAGTCCCATCAGCCACCCCAAATACCTTCCCTGACTGCTATTGCGCAATAGCGTCCAAGGGGCATGAACGCCGGGCCAGCCCCGGCGTTGTCATTTCCGGCTGTTGCTGCCGTTGGGGCTTAACCCCCTTGTATTCCCTCTTTTTGTTCGATAAGAACGCGCGAGCCAAGTGCGCTTTGCATTGTGCGCTGCCGCAAACTAACGGTGCGCCCCGGGTTTTTTCTGGTACCGGCATGCTTGTTTTAAATTGGAATTGAATTAAAATCCGCCCCGTTTCCAATTTTCAGGAGTCCACAATGGCTTCGACCCTTGCCGATATCAATTCCCAGATCAAGAAGCACGACGAGCTGATTGCGCAATTGCGCAAGCAGGCCGAAGACCTTCGCAACCAAGAACGTGCGGGCGTCATTGAAGAGGTGCGCAAGAAAATCGCCGAATACGGTTTGACCGCTTCCGATCTGAAACTCAGCGCACGCGGCGGGTCGGTCAAGCGCGGCAACGCGGTTCCCGGAGCCAAGGCAGCGGCCAAATACCGCGGCCCGAGCGGCGAAACCTGGTCTGGCGGTCGTGGCCGCAAGCCGCGTTGGGTGACCGAAGCCCTGGCCGCCGGCAAGTCGCTTTCCGAGTTCGAGATCAAGTAAACGCTCGACAGGGCCTTCAGCCAATAAAAAAGCCCGCATCTGCGGGCTTTTTTATTGCGGGCGTGGAACCAACCGGGCGCAGGGCGCTCAGTTCACCATGACGAGTTTTCCTTTGACGCCGCGTGAGCCCATGTGGGCGTAGGCTGCTTTCAATTCTGCCATCGGCATCGTGCTGTCGATCACGGGCTTGATCTTTCCCTGACCGTACCACTGCGCCAATTCAGCCATCATTTGTGCATTGGCCTTGGGCTCGCGCTTGGCAAAATCGCCCCAGAACACACCAACCAGCGATGCGCCTTTCAGCAGCGTCAGATTCAATGGCAGCGACGGAATCGGGCCCGATGCAAAGCCGACCACCAAATAGCGGCCGCGCCAGCCGATCGAGCGAAATGCCGGCTCCGCAAAATCGCCGCCCACCGGGTCGTAAATGACGTCAGGCCCCTTGCCGTCGGTCGCCGCCTTGATGGCGTCGCGAAAGCCGTTTGGAAGCGCATGCGTCGTGTAGTTGATGGTGGCATCGGCGCCAATGGAGCGGCAGAGTTCGCATTTCTCGTCGGTGGAAGCCGCCGCAATCACTTTTGCACCGGCTGCCTTTGCGATTTGTATGGCCGCGGTGCCCACGCCGCCGGCGGCACCCAGCACGAGCACGGTTTCCCCGGCCTTCAGCTGCGCCCGGTCCATCAGCGCATGCCACGATGTGGCATAGATCATGATGAACGCCGCCGCGTCGACATGGCCGAAGCCTTCCGGCAAAGGCATGCAAAGCGCGGCCGGCGCCAGCGTGTGGGTTGCGAAGCCTCCGGTTCCCGAAAGGCACGCCACGTTCTGGCCGATCGAAAGATGCGTGACGCCTTCGCCCACCGCCTGGACGATGCCGGCGTATTCCGAACCGGGCACGAAGGGCAGGGGCGGCTTGATCTGGTATTTGTTCTGGACGATCAGCAGATCGGGGAAATTGAGGCTGGCAGCCCTGATTTCGATCAGCACCTGGCCCGGACCCGGCGTTGGTGTGGGCAGTTCCTTCCAGGTCAGCGCATCGACGCCGGTGGGGTTTTCGCAAAGCCATGCGTGCATGCTCGGGTCTCCTTGGATGAGTCGTGTGTGGGCAATGAATGCGAGGCGATGATAGGGGGCGCGGCAGGGCGCCGTTGTCCCTGCTGCGACGCACCCGGCGCCTACAATCCGGGGCACCCAGAAGCACCATGAAGATACTTATTTCCAATGACGATGGCTTTCAGGCGCCGGGCATCGTCGCATTGCACGACGCCCTGAAAGACATCGCCGATGTCGAGGTGGTTGCACCCGAGCACAACAACAGCGCCAAGTCGAATGCGCTGACCCTGGCCGCACCGCTCTACGTGCACAAGGCGCACAACGGTTTTCGCTACGTCACGGGCACCCCGGCCGATTGCGTCCATATCGCGCTCAAGGGGCTGCTCGACTACCGGCCCGACCTGGTGGTGTCCGGCATCAACAACGGCGCCAACATGGGCGACGACACCATCTACTCGGGCACCGTCGGCGCGGCGATGGAGGCATACCTGTTCGGCATTCCGGCCATTGCGTTCTCGCAGATCGAAAAAGGCTGGGCGCATGTCGATGCGGCCGCGCAGGTGGCGCGCCGGCTGGTTCAGCGGATCGAGAGCGAGCGCATGATCGAAGGCGGCGCTTTCCTGCTCAACGTGAATGTGCCGAACCGGCCGTTCGAGGAGCTCAAGCCGATCAAGGTTTGCCGGCTCGGCCGCCGCCACGCGGCGGAAAAGGTGATTACGCAGGAAAGCCCGCGCGGCGAAACGATGTACTGGATTGCGGGCGCCGGCAGCGCCAAGGACAGCGGCGAGGGCACCGACTTTCACGCCACCGCGGCCGGCCATGTCGCACTGACGCCGCTGCAGATCGACCTGACCGATCACGCCAACCTGGGGCAATGGCGCGAGACGGTAGCCCGTCTCGGCAACTGAGCATGGCCACGCAACGGCCTGGTTTCCCGGTTCGCCTGACACCCACCGCATCGGCCGCCACGCGAGGGCGCATGCCCGCCGTGCCGGCCAAGCCAATGGTGCCGGCCACCCCCTCGATGGCTTCCGACGCCGTGCGCGCGCGCATGGTGCAGAAGCTCGCCGCCCAAGGCATTACCGACCCCCGCGTGCTGCGGGCGCTGGGCGCGGTGGAGCGGCATCGTTTTGTCGACAGTGCGCTGGTCAACCAGGCCTATGAAGACACGAGCCTGCCCATCGGGCTGGGCCAGACCATTTCCAAGCCCAGCGTGGTGGCTCGCATGATCGAGCTTCTGCTGGGTGCGCCTGCCTTGGTGGGCAAACCGCAAGAGCGGCTCGGACGCGTGCTCGAAATCGGCACCGGTTGCGGCTACCAGGCTGCGGTGCTGAACCATGTGGCCACGGAGGTCTACAGCATCGAGCGCTTGCGCGGGCTGCACGAGCGCGCGCGCGCCAACCTGCGGCACTTCCGGCTCGCGACCGTGCACCTGATGCTCGGCGACGGCATGGTTGGCTACGCCAAGGGTGCGCCCTACGCAGGAATCATCGCCGCCGCTGGCGGCGAAGCGGTCCCGCAAGCCTGGACCGATCAACTCGCAGTGGGCGGGCGCATCGTCGCGCCCACGCAATCGGCGGGGGGCGGACAGGCCCTCGTCGTCATCGATAAAACCGCCCGTGGACTGGAGCGCCGCATTCTTGAGGCGGTTCACTTTGTCCCCCTAAAATCGGGCATCGCTTGAAGGAACAACACATGCAGGGTTTTGGCAATCGGAGTTGGTGCGCTGGTATCACGTTGGCCGTTGTGCTCGTGATCGCGGGCTGCGCCGCACCGCGAGGGCCGGCGCCGGTCGAAGACCGTGGCACGATGACGCGCGCCCCCAATGCGGCACCCGGAGGCCCGCTCATCACCACCGATGCGTCGGGCAAGCCGCTGCCCGGCATCGAGAACTATGGCAAGCCGGGCTACTACGCTGTGCGCCCCGGCGACACGATTCGCCGCATCGGAATCGAAACCGGCCAAGGCTGGCAGAACATCGCACGCTGGAACAATCTCGAGAATCCCGACCTGATCGAAGTCGGCCAGGTGCTGCGCGTGGTTCCTCCGGTGGGGCCGACGTCCACCACCGTGGCGGCCGCGGCCACTCCCACCGAGGGCGCCGTAACCAAGCCTGTGACGCCGCCCGCGGTGTTGCCCGCGGCGCCCGCGAGCGCGGCGGCCAGCAAGCCGCCGGTCACCGCATCGCCATCGGCACCTGCCGCCAATTCGGGCGACGAGGATCTTGGCTGGATCTGGCCCGCGCACGGCACGCTCATCGCAGGGTTCGACGACGCCAAGAACAAGGGCTTCGATATCGGCGGCAAAGCCGGCGACGCGGTCCTGGCCGCGGCCGATGGCCGCGTCGTCTATGCAGGCGCGGGCCTGCGCGGCTACGGCAACCTGATCATCCTGAAGCACAACAACACCTACCTCACGGCGTATGCGCACAACCAGACGCTGCTCGTGAAGGAAGACCAGTCGGTGCAAAAGGGACAGAAGATCGCCGAAATGGGCAACAGCGACGCGGACCGCGTCAAGCTGCACTTCGAAATCCGTCGCCAGGGCAAGCCTGTCGATCCGGCACGCTACCTGCCGAGCCGGTAATGCCATGGCCGCCTCTCGCCCCCGTCGCACACTGCCTGTGCGCCGGGCGGTGGGCAAGGGCGAAGCGGCCGCAGACAACAATCCAGAGAGCACGCCCGCAAGGCCCGGCCGTGCTGCCGCAGACCCGATTGCGTTTGCCGAACCGCTAGGTGGCGAGGGCGCGGATGCCCTGACCATCTACCTGCGGCAGGTGCGGCGCACCGAACTCTTCACGCCCGAGCAGGAATACCAGGCCGCATGCGCTGCCCGCGCCGGCGACTTTGCAGCGCGGCAATCGATGATCGAACACAACCTGCGGCTGGTTGTGAACATCGCCAAGGCGTATCTGGGCCGCGGCGTGCCGCTCTCCGATCTGATCGAGGAAGGCAACCTCGGCCTGATGCACGCGATCACCAAGTTCGAACCCGAGCGCGGCTTTCGCTTTTCCACCTATGCGACGTGGTGGATCCGGCAATCGGTCGAGCGAGCCGTCATGACCCAGGCGCGTGCAATCCGCCTGCCCGTGCAGGTGGTGCGCGAACTGCAGCAGGTGCTGCGGGCCCGCCGCACGCTGGAGGGCGATTCAGACTTCCTGGCGAACCGGCCCGACGGTGTGCGGGTGGAAGACATCGCCGCATTTCTGGGGCGCGAAGTGCAGGCAGTGGCGGAGCTGCTGGCACTTGCGGAGGCGCCGCGCTCCCTGGATGGCGGCGACGCGCGCGGCGACGAGGGCTTTACCTTGGCCGACACCGTGGCCTCCGACGACGAGCGAAGCAATCCGACCGACGTGACCCACACGCACGAGGTCGAACGCCTGCTCGACCAATGGGTTCATGCGCTCGATGCGCGCGAGCGCGAGGTGCTCGAAGGCCGCTATGGGCTACACGATCGGGAGCCCGAAACGCTCGAAGTGCTGAGCGTCCGGCTCGGCCTGACGCGGGAGCGCGTGAGGCAAATCCAGAACGAGGCGCTCGCCAAGATGCGCCGCCAGCTGGCTCGCTCCGGCGTGGGCCGCGATGCGTTGTTCTAGGCGGCGCGGGCGCAGCCACGGGAGGCCGGGCCGGCGCTGAGACAATCGGGGGATGACGGAATCCACTGAAGAAAAGAAAGTCCCCACGAAAGCGGCCGGAAAGACCCCGGGCAGCGCCCCGGACGAATGGCTCAAGGTCGAGTCGCTTGACCTGGATGCGCAGGGCGTCGCACACAACGCCGAGGGCATGGTCGTGTTCATCGAAGGCGCCTTGCCCTTCGAGGAAGTGCAGCTCAACGTGCACCGGCGCAAGAACAACTGGGAGCAGGGCACGGTCACCGCCATTCGGCGTGAATCGTCGCAACGCGTGCGCCCGGGCTGTCCGCATTTCGGGCTGCACACCGGCGCGTGCGGCGGTTGCAAGATGCAGCATCTGGACGCCGCGGCGCAGGTGGCGGTGAAGCAGCGTGCGCTCGAAGACAACCTGTGGCATCTCGGCAAGGTGCGGCCCGAGAACGTGCTGCGGCCGATGGAAGGGCCGGCCTGGCACTACCGATACCGCGCCCGGCTCTCGGTGCGCCATGTGGTCAAGAAGGGCACGGTGCTGATCGGGTTTCATGAGCGCAAGAGCCGGTATCTCGCCGACATGCAGGTGTGCCCGGTGCTGCCTAAGCAGGTCAGCGACATGCTGATGCCGCTGCGCGCACTCATCGGCTCGATGGATGCACGCGAGACCTGCCCGCAGATCGAACTTGCCTGCGGTGATGCGCCGGGAACGACCGCGCTCGGCACGATCGCGCTGGTGCTCAGGCACCTGGAGCCGCTGTCCAGCGCGGACATCGGCCGCCTGAAAGCGTTCGCGGCGCAGAACCCCGGCGTTCAATGGTGGCTCCAGGCCAAAGGCCCCGAGACAGTGAAGCTGCTGGAAGAGGGCGGCACGCCGCTGTCGTACGAACTGCCCGAGTTCGGCGTCACCATGCCGTTCAAGCCGACCGATTTCACGCAGGTCAACCCGCACATCAATCGCGCGCTGGTGGGCAAGGCGCTGCGCCTTCTCGATGTGCAGCCGCAAGAGCGGGTGATCGACTGGTTCTGCGGGCTGGGCAATTTCACCCTGCCGCTGGCCAGCCGTGCGCGCGAGGTGCTGGGCATCGAAGGCAGCGACACCCTGGTGGCGCGCGCAAGCGACAACTTCAAGAAGAATGAACCTGCCACGCTGGCCAGGCGGGCGCTTTCGCCTACCCGGTTCGTGGCGCGCAATCTCTTCGAAATGACGCCCGCCATGCTGGTGGCCGACGGCAGCGCGGACAAGTGGCTGGTCGACCCGCCGCGCGAAGGCGCTTTTGCGCTTGCCAAGGCCATGGCCGACCTGCACCTGCAGCCGGAACTGAGAACCGACGGCTGGACGCCGCCGAAGCGCATCGTGTACGTGAGCTGCAATCCGTCCACCTTGGCGCGCGATGCCGGCCTGCTGGTACATCA
The DNA here is from genome assembly GCF_037203865.1 of Variovorax sp. CCNWLW186. Lineage (NCBI taxonomy): Bacteria > Pseudomonadati > Pseudomonadota > Betaproteobacteria > Burkholderiales > Comamonadaceae > Variovorax > Variovorax sp. CCNWLW186. The sequence goes on from NZ_JBBCBO010000020.1 coordinate 53,246, forward strand.
GGCGGGGTACCGGTGCACGTTTGCCGGGGTGATCAACATGTTTCCGCACACGGCGCACGTGGAGTCGATTGCGGTATTCGATCTGGCATGAAAAAAGGGCCCGAGAGGGCCCTTTGTTAGTTGGCGCCGCGGGGCGCCTTCGCTCGGTTCGATCAGTCGCGTTCGCCGCCGGCAATGCCCAGCAGGGCCAGCAGGCTCTGGAACACGTTGAACAGGTCCAGGTAGAGCGCGAGCGTGGCGCTGATGTAGTTGGTTTCGCCGCCGTCCATGATCTGCTTCAGGTCATAGAGCATGAAGGCCGAGAAAATGCCGATGGCGGCCACCGAGATGGCCATCATGCCGGCGCTCGAGCCGACGAAGACGTTGATGATGGCGCCCACCATCAGCACCATGGCGCCGACGAAGAGCCACTTGCCCATGCCGGACAGGTCGCGCTTGATCACGGTGGCCAGCGAAGCCATCACGAAGAACACGCCGGCGGTGCCGCCGAACGCGGTCATGATGAGCTCGGAGCCGTTCTTGAAGCCCAGCACCATGGCGATGAGCCGCGACAGCATCAGGCCCATGAAGAAGGTGAAGGCCAGCAGCACCGGCACGCCGGCGGCCGAGTTCTTGGTTTTCTCGATGGCGAACATGAAGCCGAAGGCGCCGCCGAGGAAAACGATAAGGCCCAGCCCGCCCGTGAGCGAGCGGGTAATACCGGTGCTCACGCCGATCCATGCGCCCAGCACGGTGGGCAACAGGCTCAGGGCGAGCAGCCAGTAGGTGTTGCGCAGGACGCGTTGGCGCTCAGCCTGCGGCAGCACCTGGCCGTAGCCGGTGGAAGTGTCGAGGGTGGTCACGCGGTCGTTCATGGCAGTAGCTCCTTTGGTTGCTGCACTGACGCAGTTGGGCGCATTCTAGGGTTCTGCAAGAGGGGGTGATACAAAGACCGTATGGATGATGGTCCTAAGGGCGCCGGGACCGGCCGGCTCTTTGGCCGTTATGCTCTTGGGTTTTACGCAACCGACGCTCAAAATGAAGACCAAGTCCTTCCTCGAACTCGCCGACGTCAAGGCCATTGCCGCAGCCGCGGAAGCCGAAGCCCTGAAGAACAATTGGGCCGTCACCATTGCCATTTCGGACGATGCAGGCAACCTGCTCTGGCTCCAGCGCCTGGACGGGGCTGCGGCGCTGTCTTCGCACATTGCCCCGGCCAAGGCCCATACCGCAGCCATGGGCCGCCGCGAAAGCAAGGTCTATGAAGACATCATCAACGGCGGCCGCACCGCGTTTCTCACGGCGCCCGCCGTGCAGGGCCTGCTGGAAGGCGGCGTGCCGATCGTGAAGGACGGCCAGGTGATCGGCGCCGTCGGCGTGAGCGGTGTGAAGTCGAACGAAGATGCCCAGATTGCCAAGGCCGGCATCGCTGCGCTCGGCCTTTGAAGTAACTCGTCCGGCGGGGCTGTGCTCTGCGGAAAGCAAAACGCCGACTTCAAGGTCGGCGTTTTCTTTTCGGGTATTCAGCGTGAAAAAAAGCTTGGCTAGTCGGCGAACCGTTGGCTAGCAAAAAACGACCCTTCGGAGATGAATCTCCTGGAGTCGCCCCACGATGAAACTTGCGTGAAGGGCGGGCTGATGCTTACTTGGTAAGAATCAGCTTGCCGAGTTTGGTCGCCTGAAGACGATAGAGGGAGCCGTTGTGCATGATGCCCACGGTCTTGCTTCCCTTGAGAAGCTCCGTGCTTTCGACCATTGGCGCCGGACGGGGAGCCTGGATGGACGCATGTCCGCCACCCGATTGGTCGAGCGACGGATGGCTCAGAACAGAAAAGGCGTTCGGTTTGGCTTGCATCTGAAATTCCCCTTATCGAAGCGATGAGTGAATGATAATGATTCGCAATAAAAAGTCAATCGCGGCGATCAACTTTTTTTGCGGCATTCAGTGACTTACTTCGCGTCAGGTTCGGTAATGAAGCCGATCTTGCGCACGCCGGCCTCACGGGCCGCCGACATCGCCTTTGCAACGCGCTCGTAGCGCACTTCCTTGTCGCCGCGGATGTGCAGCTCGGGCTGCGGGTTCTTCGCAGCTTCGGCCGCGAGGCGGCCGGGCAGTTCGCCGTCCGCGATCTTCTGCTCGTTCCAGTAGTAGTCGCCCTGGGCAGAAATGCTGAACAGGATGTTCTCCGGCTTGGCCTGCTCGGGCTCGCTGGTGGCGCGGGGGAGGTCGATGTTGACCGCGTGCTTCATCACCGGCACGGTGATGATGAAGATGATGAGCAGCACCAGCATGACGTCGACCAGCGGCGTCATGTTGATCTCGTTCATCACCTCATCGGGTTCGTCCTGGGTACCGAAAGCCATGATGCTCAGCCCTTCTTGAGCGGAACCACGATGGCGTCGCCGCTGCCGCTTTGCACGCGCGCGCCGGTCACGAAGTAGGCGTGCAGGTCATGGGCAAAGCTGTTGAGCTTGGTCAGCACGAACTTGTTGCCGCGAACCAGCGCGTTGTAGCCCAGCACCGCCGGAATGGCCACCGCCAGGCCCAGCGCCGTCATGATCAGCGCCTCGCCGATGGGGCCCGCCACCTTGTCGATGGTGGCTTGGCCGGCCGAGCCGATGCTCATGAGCGCGTGATAGATGCCCCACACCGTGCCGAAGAGGCCGATGAACGGCGCGGTCGAGCCGACCGAAGCCAGGATGGCAAGGCCGGTTTGCAGGCGCGCCGTGAAAGCGTCGATGCCGTTGCGCAGTGCGCGCGTGATCCAGTCGCTCACGTCGAGCGCATCATGCAGATGGGCCTTGGTGTTGCGGTGGTGCGCAGCCGCTTCACGGCCTTCGAGCGCCAGTGCGCGGAACGGGTTGCTGTCGTCCTTGCCGAGCTTGTTCAGCGCGGTTGCAAAGTCTTCGCTGTGCCAGAAGTCCTGCGAGTGCTTGGCAAGGCGCTTGTATTTGATGACGTCGAGGGCCTTGACGATGATCACGATCCACGACGCAAGCGACATGCCGATCAACAGCACCGCGACGGCCTTGGTGACGAAATCGCCCTGGTTCCAGACGTTCATCAAGCCGAATTGGGATTCCATACGAAGTTGCTCCAGAGAAAAATTAGTTCAATTTGAATGAGAAGGGCGCCCGCAGCAGGTAGGTCGTCTGTGCGTTGCCTCCTGTTTGCCTGAAGGGCGTGACCTGGGCGGTTCGGGCGGCGCTCAGCGCGGCTTCGTCGAGGCGTTCGAAGCCGCTGGATTTGTAGAGTTCGACCCGCTTGGCGAAGCCTTCGCTGTCGAAGTAGATCGAGACGACCGTCGTTCCCGACTCGCCCAGGCGCCGGCTCATGCTCGGGTAGACGAGCTTGGGCTCTCTTATATAGCGGGTCTGGCCCTCGGAGATCTCGATCATCCGCGGTGCCGGCGGGGCGGGGGGCGCGGGCGGCGGTGCGGGTGGCGCAGGCGGAGCCGGCGCCTCGACCGGGGGTGCGGGGGGAGGCGGCTCGGTCACGCCCACGGGCGCAGCGGGGGCGGGTGTCGGCTTGGGTTCGCGAATTGCCACCGGGCGGGGCGGAGGCTTGACGGCCTCGGGCTTGCGCTGGGGGGGCGGCGGCGGTGGGGGAGGCGGCGGCTCGGCCGGCTTGGGTGGTTCGACGAACTGGCTCAGTATTTCTACAGGAATCACCACTTCGGCAGCGCGGCGCAACAGGCCGCTTTGCAGCGCCCACAGCGCGGCTGCATGAAACAGGATCACGCCTCCGGCAATGAGTGCATTGCGCGAGAGGCCCAGAACGGAGGGAGGGGGGGCAAAGCGGTCAGACACGATCAACCAATTCGAATGCGGGCACGCACGGAACGCGCCCCGATTGCAGCAAAACCGCTACGACTACTGTTTACTTACGAAAGATCCACCAGACGGAGCCTGCGACGAGTATCAGGCTGCCGCCGATTGCCGAGAAGAGTTCCATGCCTTGCTTTCCGAAATGGAGGTGGCAAGCTGGATCGCACTCGTTCCGGATTCGCGGTTCAACGCGGCGACCGGGTGCGAGGCGCTGCACTGCGCGACGATATCGCGCGCACAACCTTCACATTGACCACACTGGGTGGCCACGCCAAGCTCGAATTGCACTTCGTCGAAAGTCATGCCGGCCCGCACATGACGTGCGATTTCACGGTCGGAGACTCGGCGGCAGACGCAAACGATCATGGCGGTGAAAGCGGCAGTGGCTGGCTGGTTTGGGTTCGAGCCGATTATAAATACGAATCTCTCGCATTTTCAATAACTATGGCCGGAGAGAGGCCTTCCGTACTGTTATGGGAGAAAGTAGCATTTTGACAACAGCGAATCTAAATGTGAATGATTAAGACTACGCCGGCACTACACTCCAGCCCAATTTCGGCAAGCCACTACCGTTAAAGCGGTCCCAGCCAGCCATTCAAACCAGCCGTTTGGCTTTCTGGGAGGTCATCTTGTCCAATGTTGCCGGTCGGCGCGCTCGTGTGTCGCGCCCCAAGTCTTCTTCTGTTTCCGCCACCGGCAGCCTGCCGCGAGAAGCGGCAGTCCTGCCTTTTGGCGCGCTGATGCTGGCCGCTTCGGTCAGCAGCTGGGCGCAGACACCGCCGGCCACGGTGCAGGGCGGCACGCTCGGAACCGTCACGGTGACCGAGCAGGCCGAAGCGCAGGGCAAGGACCAGGTCCAGACCAGGAAGACCAACATCGGCAAGGGAACGCAGGAAATCCGCGATATTCCCCAGTCGATCAACGTCATCACAGAGAAGCTGATCGACGACGTCAAGCTCGACACCCTCAAGGACGCCTTGCACTACTCGGCCGGCATTACCTTTGCGGCAACGGAGAACGGCACCGACCAGGACATCCGTCTGCGTGGTTTCCCCGTGGCAACCGTGGGCGACCTGCTGATCGACGGCATGCGCGACCCTTCGCAGTACGACCGTGACACCTTCAATCTCGAGCGCATCGAGGTGCTGCGCGGCTCCGCTTCGATGATTTTCGGACGCGGCTCCACGGGCGGCGTGATCAACCAGGTCTCCAAGAAGCCCTTGCTGGCCGACCAGACCGACGTGGAAGCCACGGTCGGCTCGCGCGGCTACTACCGCACCACGGCGGACTTCAACGTTCGCACGGGCGAAACCTCGGCATTGCGAATCAACGCAATGTGGAACAAGGCCGACAACGGCGGTGCCAAGATCGACAAGTACGGCATTGCGCCTTCGTACAGCTGGGGCGTCGGCACGGCCAACGAGTTCACCGTGGGGCTGTTCCACCTGAACGTGGACAACGTTCCGCTGTCGGCAGTTCGCTGGGTGGCGACCGGTCGGCAAGGCATTACCGGCTACAACGCGAGCGGTGTGCCGACTATCGGCAGCCTGGGCACCCTCGCGCCTGTCAAGCCCGGCAGCTTCTACGGCACCACGGCCGACAAGCTCCTTGGCAAGGCTACCTACGGCACGGCTTCGTGGCTCCATCGCTTCGACGACGGCGGCGAACTGCGCACCCAGGTGCGCTCGGGCACCTTCGACCGCAACCAATGGTCGACGGCCGCCGGGGCCAGCACCACGTTCGGTGCCCCCACCACGCTGGCCAATTTCAGCGAATACACGATGCTCACCCGCAGCGGCCTGACGCCGCGCAAGGATGAGTACAAGGGCACCTACCTGCAAAGCGACTACAGCAAGGAGCTGAACTGGGGCGGCATGAAGCACCAGCTGCTGGCCGGCGTCGACGCCTCGAAGGAGGAGGCGAGCCGCTACCAGAACGACGCCTTCTTCAACAACAGCTTCCGAGGCCGCGCGCTGGGCTCGCGAGCCAACACCTTCGTCGGCACGCCGAACGACGGTGCGGGCTTGAGCGGCACGTTCGTGGAGCCGGTGTACCGCGATTCGAGCGCCTATTCCGCGAAGTCGGTCGGCATCTACCTGCAGGACCTGGTCGAGGTGGCGCCCGATTGGAAGGTTCTCGGCGGCGTGCGCTACGACCGACTGAGCGGTGATTTCGACCAGTACACCTATTCGAACCCCGCCTGCGTGAGGCCCACTCCGGCACCGCGCGGCTATACGCAAACGGCGAATTGCAGCGACCGTCGCGAGCGCTATTCCGCCGGCAGCCCGTTCCCGACCGTCACCAGCACCCATCTGTCGCAGGGCGCATGGAGCTACCGCGCCGGCGTGCTGTACCAACCTTCGACCACGCAGTCGTATCACCTGTCGTACAGCACCTCGTTCAATTCGTCGGCCGACACCTATCAGTATGTGTCGCCCCAGACCGCGGGCACGCCGCCCGAGAAGAGCCGCAACATCGAACTGGGCGCCAAGCTCGACTGGCTCGACGGCAAGCTCTCGACGCGCGCGGCCATCTTCCGCACGGAAAAGACCAACGAGCGCACCACCGATTCGGACTTCGCGGGCAGCTCCTATCTGCTGTCGGGCAAGCGCCACTCGCAGGGTCTCGAGCTCGACGTGGTGGGCCGCCTCACGTCGCAGTGGGAAGTGTATTTCTCGTACTCTTTCATTCCCAGGGCAACCATCGACCAGGTGGGCAGCACTGCAACGCCCGGTACCGTAGGCTCGCGCGTCGGCCTGACGCCCAAGCACAGCGGCGCGGCATGGATCAGCTACCAGGCCACGCCCAAGCTGCGCATTGCAGGCGGCGTGCGCGGCGCGTCCGAAAACCGACCGCTGCAAGGCGTCACCGGTGCCGCCAGCCTGGCGAACAGCACCCCCGGCTATGTGGTCGGCGACATGATGCTCGAGTACAAGTTCACGCCCGACCTGTATGCGCAGCTCAACGTGAACAACGTGACGAACAAGCTCTACGGCGATCAGCTCTACCCGGGCTTTGCAATTGCCGGTGCGAAGCGCACGGTGCTCTTCACGGTCGGGGCGCGCTTCTAAAGGTCTCTTGAGTTTCTAGAATAGCCAACGCCGTTCCTCCTTACACATGCTCTTGCACATTCGCGAAGTGCTCTCGCTCGACGAGGTTCGTCAAGCCAGGGAAATTCTGGGCCAAGCACCTTGGGAGGACGGCCGCCTGACCGCGGGCGAGCAGTCCGCCAAGGCGAAGAACAACGAGCAGCTGCGGGAAGACTGCGAAGAAACCCGAGCCGTTCAGCAACTGCTGCTAAGGGGCCTCGAGCGGCACCAGGTTTTCTTCTCGGCCGCTTTGCCGAAGCAGATCTCGCCGCCTCTGTTCAATCGCTACGGCGGTGAGTCCAACAGCTTCGGCAATCATGTGGACAGTGCGGTTCGTTTTCTTCGCGACGGCTCGGGACGGGTGCGCACGGACATCTCGTGCACCCTGTTCCTGGCCGAACCGGGTGAATACGACGGCGGCGAACTGGTCATCGAGGACACCTTCGGCACCCAGCGCGTCAAGCTTGCCGCGGGCGACATGGTGCTCTATCCGGGCACCAGCGTTCACCGGGTGCTGCCCGTCACGCGGGGCTATCGGCTGGCGAGCTATTTCTGGATCCAGAGCATGGTGCGCAGCGACGAACAGCGCCGGCTGCTGTTCGAAATGGACAACCATCTGCGCCACCTTCGCAGTAAATATGGCGAGACCGACTCCGGCGTGATCGGCCTCACGAGCACGTACCACAACTTGCTGCGCATGTGGCTCGACATTTGAGCCGCGGCGCGGTGCCTGCCTGTCAGGAAACGCATTCATGATGAACACGACACTTCTTTCCGCCGCAGCAGTCGCGGCCGCAATTTTCTGGTCCGCATCGGCGTCTGCCCAGTTCGTCGACCACGACGCCGTCAAATGCACACCGGTTCCCAAGGAGCAAATGCGTCCGCAGATGGAACTGCAGCGCAAGCTGACCGGCGAAGGCTGGAAGGTTCGCCAGATCAAGAACTTCAATGGCTGCTACGAGGTCTACGGCTTCGACGAAAAGGGCCAGCGCACCGAAGCATTCTTCGACCCCAAGACCTTCGAGAAGGTCGGTCAGGTGAAGCAGCCGTCCTGAGGATGCGCAAGGTGCGTGCAGTGCCAGCGCGTGCGTCGGCGCAGGTCTGGGCGCTTTGGCTGCGCGCAACGCATTGGGCGCTGGTCGCCGCCATTGCCGTGGCGTGGTTCAGCGGCGAGGCGTTGCTGCGGCAGCACGAACTGGCCGGCTACGCGACGTTGGTCCTGGTTGCGGGCCGCTGCATCGGCGGATGGCTCGGAGGCCGCTATGCAAAATTCAAGCAGTTTGTGCGGCCTCCGTCGCAGGTGCTGCGCTATGCGGCCGAAGTGCTCGCACGGCGCGAGAAGCGCTACCTGGGCCACAACCCGCTCGGCGGCTGGATGGTCGTCGCTTTGCTTGCCACGGTAACGTCTGTCGGCGTCACGGGCTGGATGTATTCGCTGGATATGTTCTGGGGATTGGCGTGGGTGGAATGGCTTCACCGCACATTGGCCTGGACACTGGTGGCGCTGATTGCGCTGCATCTGGCCGGCGTTGCTTTCACGAGCTGGCGGCACCGGGAGAACCTGGTCGGCGCCATGTTCAGTGGGCGCAAGCGCCCCGAAGAGCCGGGCGACATCGCCTGACGGCGGCGCCCCGCTCGCCGAAAAGGGCCTGGCGGCCCCTTTTCGGAGTTCAGCCGATCTCGCCCATCTGCGACTGCAGGTAGTTCTGCAGCCCGACCTTGTCGATCAGGTCGATCTGGGTTTCGAGGAAGTCGATGTGCTCTTCCGTGTCGTCCAGGATTTCTTGCAACAGGTCGCGTGACACGTAGTCGCGAACGGTTTCGCAGTACGCGATGCCGTCCTTGATGGTGGCTTGCGCGCCGGTTTCGGCGCCCAGGTCGCAGCCGAGCAATTCGGGCACGTCTTCACCGATGTTCAGCTTGCCCAGGTCTTGCAGGTTGGGCAGGCCGTCCAGCATGAAGATGCGGTCCATGAGCTTGTCGGCGTGCTTCATTTCGCCGATGGATTCCTCGTATTCCTTCTTGGCCAGCTTGTCCAAGCCCCAGTGCTTGAGCATGCGGTAGTGCAGGAAATACTGGTTGATTGCGGTGAGCTCGTTCTTGAGCTGCGCCTGCAGATGTTCGATGACCTTGGGGTCGCCCTTCATGATTGTTTTCCTTGTTCTGAAAGTAGGGATTGTGAGAGGGGCGAGCGAGCTCTTGCAAGCAATCCCATGCTCCGCTGGTCTGCATGCGTTTGATGGTGATACACGTTCGTATTCGAGCAGGAGGCGAGGGCGACCTTGCCTTTGGTTTTCATAGGCCGCAGCGATACAGTCGATAGCTGATTACTATGAATTTGTCTTATTTGGTAGCTATACTCATGGCTCGCACTTATTTTTGTCCACCCGCAGCATCCAAGGAAGCAACATGTCCCTGATCAACACCCAAGTCCAACCCTTCAAGACCCAGGCCTACCTCAACGGCAAGTTCATCGATGTGTCCGACGAGACGCTCAAGGGCAAATGGTCCGTGCTGATCTTCATGCCGGCGGCATTTACCTTCAACTGCCCGACCGAAGTCGAAGACGCGGCCGACAACTACCCCGAGTTCCAGAAGCTGGGCGCCGAGGTCTACATCGTGACCACCGACACACACTTCTCGCACAAGGTGTGGCATGACACGTCGCCCGCCGTGGGCAAGGCCAAGTTCCCGCTGGTGGGCGACCCGACCCACGCGCTGACCAACGCTTTCGGCGTGCACATCCCCGAAGAAGGCCTGGCACTGCGCGGCACCTTCGTGATCAACCCCGAAGGCATCATCAAGACTGCCGAAGTGCACTCCAACGAAATCGCCCGCGACGTCAAGGAAACCCTGCGCAAGCTGAAGGCAGCGGTTTACACCGCCGCTCACCCGAACGAAGTCTGCCCGGCCAAGTGGAATGAAGGCGACAAGACCATCGCTCCGTCGTTCGACCTCGTCGGCAAGATCTAAGCGTCCCGCGCGAAAGCCCGGGCGCTCACGAGGCCCCGGGCTTTTTTGCCCCAAGTTGATAGTTTTAAGTTATCGAAAGAGAGTCCCTCATGCTTGACGCCAGCACCAAAGCCCAATTGAAGAGTTACCTCGAACGCGCCACGCAGCCGATCGAGATCGTCGCCTCGCTCGACGACAGCAAGGCCTCGGGCGAAATGCTGTCGCTGCTGAAGGACGTTGCGGAAGCGTCTCCGCTGGTCAAGCTGACCGAAAGCCGCGACGACAGCCATCGCAAGCCCTCTTTCTCGGTCAACCGCCCAAGCGAGAACCACGGCCCGCGTTTTGCCGGCTTGCCGATGGGCCATGAATTCACGTCGCTGATCCTTGCGCTGCTGCAGATCGGCGGCTATCCCCCGAAGGTCGAAGAAGCCGTGCTCGAGCAGATTCGCGCGCTCGACGGCGACTTCGAGTTCGAGATCTACGTTTCGCTTACCTGCCACAACTGCCCCGACGTGGTCCAGGCGCTGAACCTGATGGCCATCCAGAACCCGCGTATCCGCACCACGATGATCGAGGGCGGCACCTTCCAGGACGAAGTGAAGGAACGCCAGATCATGGCTGTGCCGACCGTGTTCCTGAACGGCACCGAATTCGGCCAGGGCCGCATGAGCCTGGAAGAAATCCTCGCGAAGATCGACACAAGCGGCGTCGAGCGGGAGGCGAAGAAGATCGCCGCCAAGGACCCGTTCGACGTGCTGATCGTCGGCGGCGGCCCTGCCGGCGCCGCGGCTGCCGTGTATGCGGCGCGCAAGGGCATCCGCACCGGCGTGGCATCGGAGCGCTTCGGCGGCCAGGTGCTCGACACGCTGGGCATCGAGAACTTCATCTCGGTCAAGGAAACCGAAGGACCGAAGTTCGCCCATGCGCTCGAAGAGCACGTGCGCGACTACGACGTCGACATCATGAACCTGCAGCGCGCCAAGGCGCTTGTTCCGGGCAAGGACCTCATCGAGGTGCAGCTCGAGAGCGGCGCTTCGCTCAAGAGCAAGTCGATCATCATCTCGACCGGTGCGCGCTGGCGCAACATCAACGTGCCCGGCGAGCACGAGTTCAAGAACAAGGGCGTGGCTTACTGCCCGCACTGCGACGGCCCGCTGTTCAAGGGCAAGCGCGTCGCGGTCATCGGCGGCGGCAACTCGGGTGTCGAAGCAGCCATCGACCTGGCCGGCATCGTGGGCCATGTCACGCTGATCGAGTTCGACACCGCGCTGCGTGCCGACGCCGTGCTGCAGCGCAAGCTCAAGAGCCTGAGCAACGTCGACGTGTTCACCAACGCGCAAACCACCGAGATCACCGGCGACCAGAAGGTCAGCGGCCTGGTCTACAAGGACCGCGCGACGGGCGAGCTGAAGAAGGTCGAGCTCGAAGGCGTGTTCATCCAGATCGGCCTGGTGCCCAATACCGATTGGCTCAAGGGCGTGGTCGAACTGACGAAGCACGGCGAGATCGTGGTCGACGCCAGGGGGCAGACCTCGGTACCGGGCGTGTTTGCCGCGGGCGACGTGACGACAGTGCCGTTCAAGCAGATCATCATTGCGGCAGGTGATGGTGCCAAGGCGGCGCTGGGCGCGTTCGATCATTTGATCCGCACGTCGGCACCGGCTTGAGCGACTGGAAAAACTGTAGCCCGAGTAGGTTGCAAGTTGTACAAATGAGAATTATTCTCATACAATAGTGGTCAAGGGCAGCACGCCCTTTTCCGCCAGCCAGGTCAATGGGCGCAGCACTTGCGCCAAGGTCCAGCAAGCAGTTCTTCAACTGTTTTCTGGACCTTTTTCGTGGCCTCCCAATTCAACCTACCCTCCCAACGTTTTGCACTTCTGCCCTGGCTGATTGCCACCGGCTTCGGCATGTCCGCGCCTGCCTGGTCCCAGCAGCTCGCAGTACTGAATGAAGTGGTGGTGAGCGGCTCGCGTTCTGAACAGGCCAGGGACGACTTGCCGGTCAGCGTGGAGGTCATCAATCGGGAAGACATCGAGTCCAAGCAGATCAACGACATCCGCGATGCGGTGCGCGATCTGCCCAATGTTTCAGTCAAGCGCTCGCCAGCGCGCTTCGGGCTGGCGCAGGGCAACACGGGCCGCGACGGCAACGCCGGCTTCAACATTCGCGGGCTCGACGGCAACCGGGTGCTGCTGCTGACCGACGGCATCCGCACGCCGCGCAGCTACGTCTTCAGCGCCAACGCCTTCGGCCGCGACTACTTCGACATCGGCCTCGTCGAGCGCATCGAGATCATCAAGGGTCCGGCTTCGGCACTCTACGGTTCGGACGGCCTGGCCGGCCTGGTCAACTTCGTGACCCGCGAACCCGCGTCTTTCCTGCGCGAAGGCCGCAACTTCGGTGGGAGTGCAAGCATCGGCTACAGCGGCGACGACAACGGCGTGCGCGGCGGTGTCACGCTTGCCGGCAAGGCCAACGACACGCTGCAGTGGCTCATTTCGGCCAACGCAGGTCGCGCCAGCGAACTCGAGAACATGGGCACGCTCAATGTGCCCAATGTGGACCGCACCACGCCCAATCCGCAGCGAGACAGCAACCGCGCGCTGCTGGCCAAGGCCATTCTCACGCCCAACGCAGACCAGCGGCATTCGTTCACCTTCGAGCACATCGAGAAGACCAGCCGCTACGACCTGCTCACGGGCATTGCCAAGCCTCCTTATGCGTCCACCTCCGTGGTCGGCCTCAACGCGAAGACCGACCTGGAGCGCGACCGCTTTACCTACGAAGGCCGGCTGCGCCTGAACGCCGCCGTGGCCGACAACCTGCTCGCGGTCGTGAGTTACCAGAAGGCCAAGTCGCGCGAGTTCATCTATGAGGACCGCTTCACCGCTGCCGACCGCACGCGCGACGTGACCTACGACGAGAACACCTGGCAGCTTGGCCTGCAGGCCGACAAGACGCTCCGCATGGGTGAGTGGGCGCAGAAGATCACCTACGGATTCGACTACACGCGCACCAACGTCGAGAACCTGCAGACTGGCCTGGTGCCGCCCACCGGCGAGAGCTATCCGCTCAAGCGCTTTCCCGATACGCGCGAAACGTCGTCGGCGTTCTACGTGCAGGATGAATTCATCCATGACCGCTGGAGCATCACGCCCGGCATTCGCTTCGACCGCTTCTCGCTCGATGCGAAGCAGGCCGGCTTCAACGCGCAGGCCGTGTCGCTGTCAGGCTCGGCTGTATCGCCCAAGCTGGGCGTGCTGTTCCGTGCCACGCCGCAATGGAGCGTCTACGGCAACTACGCATCCGGCTTCAAGGCGCCCAACGCGTTCCAGGTCAACAACTTTTTCGAGAACGTGATCCAGGGCTACAAGACGATTCCCAATCCGAATCTCAAGCCTGAAAAAAGCCAGAACATCGAACTCGGCGTGCGCGGGCGCACCGGCATCCTGAGCTTCGACGTGGCTGCGTTCACCGGGGACTACAAGAACCTCATCGAGAACGACAAGCTCGTCGGCGGCCGCGGCATTCCGCGCATCGATCCGTTGGTATACCAGTCGGTCAACGTGGGACGCGCGCGCATCAGCGGTTTCGAAATCAAGGGCGAGCTCGACTTCACCGAAAACGGCACCGGTTTCTCCGTGCCCTTTGCCTACGGCCAGACGCGTGGCCGCGACCGCACCAACAACCGGCCGCTCAACTCGATCGATCCGCAGAAGTTCAGCGCCGGCCTCAAGTACCAGGCGCCGTCCTGGAGCGTGCGCCTGGACGCAGTGCACCACAGCGCCAAGGAGTGGGAGGACGTCGATCGCAGCGAAGTGACGACCGGCCTGCAGTTCCGCACGCCGCAAGCCACCACGCTGGACATCAGCGCGCAGTGGCGCATCAAGAAGGACCTGCGCCTTAACGCCTCGGTAACCAACCTCACCAACAAGCGCTATTGGATGTGGAGCGATGTGCGCGGGGTGACGACGACCTCGGCCATCCGCGATGCCTACACGCAGCCGGGCCGCAGCTTCAATGTCTCGCTCGTGGCCGACTTCTGAAAACGCCCCATGGCAACCCGGCAAATCAAACAACAGGAAACCCGATGACCTTGGAAGAAATTCGCGCCCGCTTCTCTGAACTGCGTGCCAAAGGCATGCGCCACAAGGATGCCGCCGCCGCCATGGACTTGTCCGAAGGCGCGGCCATTGCCGCGCACGCAGGCACGCACGACAAGTCCTTGCACGCCACGCGGCTGAAGGGCCCGTGGGTCGAGCTGCTGCAGGCACTGGAGCTTTGCGGCCCGGTGCTCGCGCTGACGCGCAACGAGACCACGGTGCACGAGAAAACGGGTGTCTACGAGAAAGTCTCGGGCAGCGACAAGATGGGGCTCGCGTTGGGCGAGGCCATCGACCTGCGCCTTTTCTTCAGCCGCTGGCATGCAGGCTTTGCGGTGAATGAAGCGGCGGCCAATGCGGGCGTGCCGCCTTCGCTGAGCCTGCAGTTCTTCAATGCGCGGGGCGTGGCGGTCCACAAGATCTTCGCGCGGGACGCCACGGACCGCGATGCATTCCAATCGGTCATCGACACGTACACCGCACCGGAAAGCACGGTGCAGTTCGAGCCGGCTGAAGACAAGGCCGTACCGCGCGACGACGGCACCATCGATGCACGCGGTCTCTCCGATGCATGGCGGGCCATGCAGGACACGCACGAGTTCTTCGGGCTGCTGAACAAGTTCGAGGCCGAGCGCCAGCAGAGCTTTCGCCTGACCGAAGGCGAGTTCACGCAACGCGCCGAACTGCACGCCGTTCGCGACCTGCTGCTCGAGGCGTCTTTCGACGGCACGCCGATCATGGTGTTCGTGAGCAGCCCCGGCTGCATACAGATTCACAGCGGCCCGGTGTCGCGGATCGAGCCGATGGAAATACCCAGCAGAGACGGGAACGCGCCGCCCGTTCGCTGGCTCAACGTGCTCGACACCGGCTTCAACCTGCATCTGCGGGAGGACTGCATCCAGAACGTGTGGATCGTCGAAAAGCCCACCAGCGACGGCATCGTCACCTCCGTCGAGGCCTTCGACAAGGACGGTGAGCTGATGGCCATGTTCTTCGGCGCGCGCAAGCCCGGCGTGCCCGAGCGCGAAGAGTGGCGCCGCATCGTGCGGAATCTTCCGCGTTCAACTCGGGCGACCGCGCAGTCCGCGTGAACATCGCCAAAGACGCATCGTGCCTTGACTGTGATCCGATATCCAATGAGCGAACTTCACCTTGATCCGACTCCTTGCGCTGTGCATCGCCGCAAAGCGCTGCGCCTTCTCTCGGCCGCTTCGTTCGGTGCCGCCGCGCTGCCCTTGTTCGCACAGTCGGCAAAGCTTCCGAGGCTGGTAACCGTGAGCGGTGCCATCACCGAGGTGGTGTATGCGCTCGGCGCGGAGGGCCAGCTCGTCGGCACCGACACCACCAGCCTTTACCCGGCTGCCGCACGCGGCACGCCCAAGGTCGGCTACATGCGGCAGCTGTCCGCCGAGGGGCTGCTGTCGCTGAAGCCCGATGCGATCATCGCGACCAATGAATCCGGCCCTGCGGTCGTGCTCGACCAGGTTCGCAGCGCCGGGGTCAAGATCGAGGTCATCGAGGCCGACCACACCTGGGGCGAGGTGCAGCGCAAGGTGCAGGCCGTTGGCCGTGCGGCCGCCAGGGAGGCGCAGGCGCGTGAACTGCAGGCCAGGCTCGATGCCGAATGGGCGCAGGTGCAGCAGCGCATCGGCGCTGCGAAGGGGCGCAAGCCGAAGGTGCTCTTCGTGCTGTCGCACAGCGCGAGTCCGCAGGTGTCGGGCGAGAAGACGGCGGCGCATTCGGTGATCGGCTTTGCGGGCGGCGTCAATGCGATGAGCGGCTTCCAGGGCTACCGTCCGATGACGGCCGAGGCTATGGCCAGCGCCGCGCCCGACGTCATCCTCACGAGCACCCAGAGTATCGAAGCCCACGGCGGCGTCGACCGGTTCTGGCAACGGCCCGAGCTCGCGCTTACGCCGGCTTATAGAAAGCGCGCGCTGATCACGCAGGACGCCTTGCTGCTGCTCGGCTTCGGTCCGCGCCTGCCGGCGGCGATCGGCGAGCTCCACGAGAAATTCCAGGCGGCGCAGGCATGAGCCAGCGCCTCGGTTTTGGAACCGTGTTGTGCGGCAGCATGCTGCTGCTCGCGGTGGCCTTTGCAACGGGAGCGATTTCGGGCGCCTATGCGATCAGTCTCTCGCAGCTCTGGAATGTGTTGGCCTCAGTGGGGCTGGGCAGTGCGGGCAATCCGTCGCCCGAGCACCTGGTGTTCCTCAACATTCGCCTGCCGCGGCTGATCCTCGGCATGGCGGCCGGCGCCGGGCTCGGCATGGCGGGCACCCTGATGCAGGGCCTGTTCCGCAATCCCTTGGCAGACCCCGGGCTGATCGGCATCAGCAGCGGGGCGGCGCTGGCAGCGGGCATCACCATCGTGCTCGGTGCCTGGTTCTGGCCCGTGCTGCCGCGCACGCTGGGAAGCTGGACACTGGTGGCCATGGCTTTCGGCGGCGGCTTCATCGTGACCCTGCTGATCTACGGCCTTTCCCGCAGCGAAGGCGGCACGCGCATGGCGCTGATGCTGCTGGCGGGCATTGCCATCAACGCGCTGGCAAGCGCAGGGCTCGGCCTGCTGAGTGTCATGGCCACCGACGAGCAGTTGCGCAGCCTGCAGTTCTGGCTCCTGGGCAGCCTGGGAGGCGCGCGCTGGAGCGCGGTGTTGCTCGTGTGCGCGGCGGTGTTTCTTTCTTGCTGGGCGGCGGCTTCACTTGCTTCGCCGCTGAACGCCATTGCGCTCGGCGAGGCGCAGGCGGCGCTGCTCGGGGTGGACGTCGAGCGCACCAAGCGGCGCGCCGTCGTCATCACGGCGGTGGCCGTGGGGGCGATAACGGCCACGACCGGAATCATCGGCTTCATCGGGCTGATTGCGCCGCACTGGGTGCGCATGCTGGCCGGGCCTGATCACCGCGTGGTGCTGCCGGCCTCGGCTCTGCTGGGCGCCGTGCTGGTGCTTGCAGCCGATACGGTGGCGCGGACCGTGATTGCGCCTGCCGAGTTGCCGCTGGGCGTGCTCACCGCGTTCATCGGCGTGCCCGTGTTCTTGCTGCTGCTGCGGCATTTCAGGGGGCGCATATGACGTCGGCCGAGCACAACCGGGCGCCGCTGCTGTCGTGCGCGGAGGTGGAGGTTCGCATGGGCGCCAAACTGCTGCTGGCCAACGCCTCGGTAAACCTGGCGCCGGGCCGCGTGACGGCCATCCTCGGCCCGAACGGCGCGGGCAAGTCGACCCTTCTGTCGGTGCTTTCAGGCCAGCGCGAGCCGACGCGGGGCAGGGTTGTGCTCGACGGCCGGCCGCTCGCGGACCATGGCATGGCGGCGCTGGCGTTGCGTCGCGCGCTGATGCCGCAGGAAAGCGCGGTCGCGTTCGACTTCACCGCGCAGGACATCGTCGCACTCGGCCGCTATCCGCACCGCCGCGCACCGGCTCGAGACGAAGACGACATCATCGGCCGCGCCATGGCGCTGACCGATGTCACGGCGCTGGCGACCCGCATCCTCAATACCTTGTCGGGCGGCGAAAAAGCCCGGGTTCATCTGGCGCGTGCGCTGGCGCAGCTGTGGCATCCGCGTCCGGACGGCGCCACCCGCTGGCTGCTGCTCGACGAGCCCACCGCGGCGCTGGACCTCGCGCACCAGCATTCGGCAATGCGGCTGCTTCGGGCCTGGGCGGCGCAGGGCGTGGGTGTGGTCGCCGTGCTGCATGACCTGAATCTCGCGCGCCGGTACGCCGACGAGGTCGTGGTGCTCGGTGCGGCGGAGGGGCTGCGGCAGGGGCCAACGGCCGAAGTGCTGCAGCCGGAGTTGATCGAGGCGGTCTGGGGCATGCCCTGCCAGCCGGTCAGCAGTGCCGATGGAACGCTGCAATACCTGTTTGGCTAGCGGGCGAGCGATGCCGTTGAAGCTGGCGCTTCAGCTTCAGTAGGTCAGCCGCTCGGGCTTCAACTCCTGCAGGATGGTGGTGGCAATTTCCTCGATCGACTTGGTGGTCGTCGAAAGCCACCGGATGCCGGCCCGGCGCATCATGGCTTCGGCCTCGCTCACCTCGTTGCGGCAGTTCTCGAGGCTGGCGTAGCGCGAATCCGGCCGGCGTTCATTGCGGATCTGGCTCAGCCGCTCGGGCTGGATGGTCAGCCCGAAGATCTTCTTGCGATGGGGCATCAAGGCCGGCGGCAGCTGGCGGCGCTCGAAATCTTCAGGAATCAACGGGTAGTTGGCGGCCTTCAGGCCATGCTGCATGGCCAGGTAGAGCGAGGTTGGCGTCTTGCCGCTTCGGCTCACGCCCACCAGGATCACGTCCGCGCCTTCCAGGTCGCGGTTGCTCTGGCCGTCGTCGTGCGCCAGGCTGAAGTCGATGGCGGCGATGCGGGCGTCGTATTCCTTGCTCTTGCTGACGTCACTGAAGCGGCCGATGCGGTGGTTCGACTTCACGGCCAGTTCAATTTCGAGTGGCCGCACGAAGGTGCCGAACATGTCGAGCAGCATGCCCTTGCAGCCGGTCTCGATGACTTCAAGCACTTCCATGTTGGCCAGCGTGGTGAAGACGATGGGGCGCACGCCCTCGAGCTCGGCCGTGTGGTTGATCTGCCGTACCGCCTGGTGCGCCTTGTCGACCGTGTCGGTAAAAGGCAGCCGGACATGGCGCGGTTTCATCTCGAACTGCGCGAGCACGGCGTTACCGAAAGTTTCAGCGGTGATGCCGGTGCCGTCTGAAATGAAGAAAACAGTGCGTGTATGCATGGTGTAGCTCTTGCGGCCTTGTCCTGCGGCGCGTGCAATCTCGCCACGCCTACAATCCGGGCCATTATCGGGAATCCGCTTTCCCTTGACCCAATTCTTTCCATGCACGCCGCGCCAGCACCCAAAGCAACGACAACGATCGTGCCGCGCCGCCTGCATGCAGCACCGGTTTCAACTTCTGGAGCTTTCCCATGTCTGCACTTTTCGACGCGACCGCCCTGGTCGTACCGTTTGAAAACCTGAGGATGACCGACGTCGAGTCGGTCGGCGGCAAGAACGCCAGCCTCGGCGAAATGATCTCGCAGCTGCCGCAGGGTGTGCGGGTGCCCACGGGTTTTGCGACCACGGCGCACGCGTTTCGCCAGTTTCTGGCCCACGACGGGCTGGCCGACAAGATCAGCAAGCGGCTTGCAGCCCTGGACACCGAAGACGTGCGGGCGCTGGCCGCAGCCGGTGCTGAAATTCGCGCCATGGTCGAGGCCCAGCCTTTTCCGGCCGATCTGCAGAAAGCCATTACCGAAGCGTTCGCAAAGCTGAGCGCCGGCAATCCCGCCGCCTCCTTTGCCGTGCGCTCCTCGGCCACGGCCGAAGACCTGCCCGACGCTTCCTTTGCCGGCCAGCAGGAGACCTTCCTCAACGTGGTCGGCATCGAAGACGTGCTGCACAAGATGAAGGAGGTGTTTGCCTCCCTCTACAACGACCGCGCCATCAGCTACCGCGTTCACAAGGGCTTTGCGCACGACGTGGTGGCGCTCTCGGCCGGTGTGCAGCGCATGGTCCGCTCCGACCTGGGCGCGGCCGGCGTGATGTTCACCATCGACACCGAATCGGGCTTCGAAGACGTGGTGTTCATCACCTCGAGCTACGGCCTGGGCGAAACGGTGGTGCAGGGCGCCGTGAACCCCGACGAGTTCTATGTGCACAAGCCCACGCTGCGCGCCGGCAAGAAGGCCGTGATCCGCCGCAATCTCGGCTCCAAGCTGATCCAGATGGAGTTCGCGACGCCCGAAGAGAAAAAGGCCACCGGCAAGCTGGTAAAGACCACCGACGTGAAGGCCGAGCAGCGCAACCGCTATTCGCTGAGCGACGCCGACGTGGAGCAGCTCGCCAAGTACGCGCTGGTCATCGAAGAACACTACGGCCGCCCGATGGACATCGAGTGGGGCAAGGACGGCACCGACGGCCAGCTCTACATCCTTCAGGCGCGTCCTGAAACCGTGAAGAGCCAGCAGCAGGGCAAGGCCGAGCAGCGCTACAAGCTGCTGGGCAAGGGCGCAGTGCTGGCCGAAGGCCGCGCCATCGGCCAGAAGATCGGCACCGGTCCCGTGCGGCTCGTGCACAACATCAGCGAGATGGACAAGGTGCAGGCCGGCGACGTGCTCGTCACCGACATGACCGACCCGAATTGGGAACCGGTGATGAAGCGCGCTGCCGCGATCGTCACCAACCGCGGCGGGCGCACCTGCCACGCGGCCATCATTGCGCGCGAACTCGGCATTCCGGCCGTGGTGGGCTGCGGCGACGCCACCGACCTGCTGAAGGAAGGCACGCTGGTAACCGTGAGCTGCGCCGAGGGCGACACCGGCTTCATCTATGACGGCCTGCTCGAGACCGAAGTGACCGAAGTGCAGCGCGGCGTGATGCCCGAGATCGACATCAAGATCATGATGAACGTCGGCAACCCGCAGCTGGCCTTCGACTTCGCGCAGTTGCCCAACCATGGCGTGGGCCTGGCGCGGCTCGAGTTCATCATCAACAACAACATCGGCGTTCACCCGAAGGCCATCCTCGACTATCCGAACGTCGACAACGACCTGAAAAAGGCCGTCGAGTCGGTGGCGCGGGGCCACGCATCGCCGCGCGCCTTCTACGTCGACAAGGTGGCGGAAGGCATTGCGACCATTGCCGCGGCCTTCTGGCCCAAGCAGGTCATCGTGCGCCTGTCGGACTTCAAGTCGAACGAGTACCGCAAGCTGATCGGCGGCAGCCGCTACGAGCCCGAAGAAGAAAACCCGATGCTCGGCTTCCGCGGTGCCGCCCGCTACCTGAGCAAGGACTTCGGCGAAGCCTTTGCCATGGAATGCGAGGCGCTCAAGCGCGTTCGCAACGACATGGGCCTCGTCAACGTGCAGATCATGGTTCCCTTCGTGCGCACCCTGGGCCAGGCCGAGCGCGTGACCACGCTGCTTGGCGAGCACGGCCTGAAGCGCGGCGAGAACGAGCTCAAGCTGATCATGATGTGCGAGGTGCCGAGCAACGCCGTTCTGCCCGAGGAGTTTCTGAAGTTCTTCGACGGCTTCTCGATCGGCTCGAACGACCTGACCCAGCTCACGCTCGGCCTGGACCGCGATTCGGGCCTCGAACTGCTGGCCGCCGACTTCGACGAGCGCGACCTGGCCGTCAAGGCGCTGCTGAGCCGGGTCATCAAGGCCTGCAAGGCCGAAGGCAAGTACGTGGGTATCTGCGGCCAAGGCCCCAGCGACCATCCGGATTTCGCGCTTTGGCTGGCGGAAGAGGGCATCGAATCGATTTCCCTGAACCCCGACAGCGTCATCGACACCTGGCAGCAGCTCGCCAAGCGCTGACGAAAAAAGGGCGGTTGCAACCGCCCGGTAAGGCGGTCGTGGGAATCCCCATTGGGGAAATTCCCGCTTCCGCAGGGCACAAATGAATCAAAATGTGTTCTTTATGCCAGACTTGTGACGCTCACAAGGGCGGCAGTCGCTTGCGGGTTGCGCATGGCGAAATTGCCAGTCGCGCAAACCGGCGGTACATCGCGGAAGAAACATCATGATTCTTGTCAAGACAGAAGCCGGACAGCAGGTGTTCAAGGACCGTTCGGTGCCGCTTTCGCCGCGCCAGCGCACGGCGTTCATCCTGTTCGACGGCAAGCGCTCGGTCGATGAGGTGCTGGCTGCGGGAAACGGCATTGCACGCGAAGAGATCGACCAGATGGTCGACCTGGGGCTGCTCCAGCCAGCGGCGGGAAGCAAAGCGGCTGCGTCGCCCAAGGCACCCGAACCCGCCACCGCAGGCAAGACGGCGGCAACCGCCGCGCCGCAGCCTTCCGGCGGAAGCAGGCCACCCGAGTCAGCAAAGCCGAAGCCGGCCGAACCCGCGCCCGCTGCGGGCCGCAGCAGGCAGCAGCGCTACAAGGACGCCTATCCCATCGCCACCCAGCTGACCGGAGCCCTCGGGCTGATGGGCTTCCGGCTCAACCTGCAGGTCGAAGGCACCACCAGCTATGAAGACCTGGTGGCGCTGGCGCCCAAGATTCGCGCTGCGGTGGGTGCCGAGAAGGCGGCGGCCCTCGACAAGGCCTTGAACGACTGAGCGCTGGACCAACGCCGTGCCTATAGTGCTACAATAGCCGGCTTTGCCTTGCCACACTGCGCCCGACGCTGCAGGTGGCTTTTCCTCTTCCACGGAAGAATCCACAAGGAGTGCCATGCGTCACTACGAAATCATTTTGCTGATCCACCCGGATCAGAGCGAACAAGTTCCGGCCATGCTGGAGCGCTACAAGGGCCTGATCACGGCCGGCGGCGGCAAAGTCCACCGCGTTGAAGACTGGGGCCGCCGTCAGCTGGCCTACCAGATCAACAAGCTCAACAAGGCGCACTACCTGTGCGTCAACATTGAAGCCGAACAAGCCGTGATGGGCGAACTCGAACACGCGTTCAAGTTCAACGACGCCGTGCTGCGCCACCTCACCGTCCAGAAGAAGAAGGCCGAAACCGGTCCTTCGTCGATGATGAAGACGGTCGAGCGCGAAGAAGCCCGCAAGGCCCAGCAGGCCGAGTACGCCGCCAACAACAGCTGATAGCGGCGTGACCGCTGCCGCTGCTGCGGCAACCGGGGTCAATCAGCTCCTGCTGACAGCCTCCGTTGCCGAACTCGGAACCTTGCGATACACGCCCGCCGGCCTTCCCGCCATCGACCTGAAGCTCGAACATGAGTCGACGCTTCAGGAGGCAGGAAAAGCCAGGCAGGTGAAAACGGCCCTCAAGGCCGTTGCCTTCGGCGCCATCGCCGAACGGCTCGCAACGCAGTCGATGGGTAGTCTCTGGTGTTTTCAGGGATTTCTCGCGACACCGGGCAACGGCAAGCATCCGGTCCTGCACATTCAGGATTTTCAGCAAAATTAATTTTCGACAAGAGGTCCCCAAATGGCCACGTTCAAGAAATTCAACAAAGACAAGCGCCCGAAGCGCAACACCCAGTCGCTGCTGTTCAAGCGCAAGCGCTTCTGCCGCTTCACCGTCGCTGGCGTCGAGGAAATCGACTACAAGGACATCGACACGCTGCGTGACTTCATCAGCGAAAACGGCAAGATCATCCCCGCACGCCTGACCGGCACGCGCGCGATCTACCAGCGCCAGCTCAACACCGCGATCAAGCGCGCACGCTTCCTCGCGATGGTGCCGTACAGCGACCAGCACCGCGTCTAAGGAGCAAGCACCATGCAAATCATTCTTCTGGACAAGGTTGTCAACGTCGGTGGCCTGGGCGATATCGTCAAGGTCAAGGACGGCTACGCACGCAACTTCCTGATTCCGTCGGGCCGCGCCCGCCGCGCCACCGCTGCCAACAAGGCCGAATTCGAAGCCAAGCGCGCCGAACTCGAAAAGGCTGCGGCCGCCAAGCTGGCCGAATCGCAAGCTCAGGGCGAGAAGCTCGGCGGCACGACCATCAAGCTGACCCAAAAGGCTGGCGTTGACGGCCGTCTGTTCGGCTCGGTCACCAACGGCGACATCGCCGAAGAGCTCGGCAAGCAAGGCTACAAGGTTGCCAAGTCGCAAGTGCGCCTGCCCAACGGCCCGATCAAGGTCGTCGGCGACAGCACCGTGAGCGTTGCGCTGCACACCGACGTGGTGGTCGACATCACCGTGACGGTCTACGGCGAAACCGCCTGATCGTCATTGCGGCGCCTTGTGCGCTGCCGCAAAAGCCGCCTCCGGGCGGCTTTTGTTTTTGTGCCTCTGAGTTTTCCACGCCGTTGCACCGGAAGATCACCGTTTATTCACAACCTTGTCCACACGCGCAACGCCGTGCGCGGCTTAGCATGCAGGGTTGCAAGGGAAGTCCATGTCCGCCGTTTTCTCCTATGCCGACAATGACCCGTCGGCCGATCGCCAAGTTGCCAAACTCCGCATTCCGCCTCACTCGATCGAGGC
This sequence comes from Variovorax sp. CCNWLW186, assembly GCF_037203865.1. NCBI lineage: Bacteria > Pseudomonadati > Pseudomonadota > Betaproteobacteria > Burkholderiales > Comamonadaceae > Variovorax > Variovorax sp. CCNWLW186. The sequence goes on from NZ_JBBCBO010000020.1 coordinate 77,111, forward strand.
CGAGTCGAGCGTGCTCGGCGGCCTGCTGCTCGACAACGGCGCATGGGACCGCATGGGCGACCTGTTGGTGGACGGCGACTTCTACCGTCACGAACACAAGCTGATCTACGCGGCCATCGGCGGGCTGATCAATGCCAGCAAGCCGGCCGACGTCATCACGGTCTACGAGCAGCTGCAGGGCCTGGGCAAGGCCGAGGAAATTGGCGGGCTGGTCTACCTGAACTCGCTCGCGCAATATGTGCCAAGCGCGAGCAACATTCGCCGCTATGCCGAGATCGTGCGCGAGCGCTCCATCCTGCGAAAACTGGTGTCCGCGAGCGACGAGATCGCGACCAACGCCTTCAACACGCAGGGCAAGTCGGTCGACAAGATCCTGGACGAGGCCGAGCAGAAGATCTTCAACATCGGCGAAGAAGGCACGCGGATGAAGCAGGGCTTCCAGAGCATGGATGCCTTGGTGGTCGAGCTGCTCGACCGCGTGACCGAAATGGCCGAGAACCCGAACGACATCACCGGCGTGCGCACGGGTTTCTACGAGTTCGACAAGATGACCTCGGGCCTGCAGCCGGGCGACATGATCGTGCTGGCTGCGCGTCCCTCCATGGGCAAGACCTCGCTGGCCATCAACATTGCCGAGCACGTGGCCCTGAACGAAGGGCTGCCGGTGGCGGTCTTCTCGATGGAAATGGGTGCCTCGCAGTTGGCGGTGCGTATCGTCGGCTCGATCGGGCGCATCGACCAGGGGCACCTGCGCACCGGCAAGCTCAGCGACGAAGAGTGGCCGCGCCTGACAGAGGCCATCGAGAAGCTGCGCAACGTGTCGCTGCACATCGACGAAACGCCGGGCCTCTCTACCAGCGAGCTGCGGGCCAATGCACGCCGGCTCGCGCGCCAGTACGGGCGCCTCGGCCTGATCGTGGTCGACTACCTGCAGCTCATGTCGACCAGCATGAGCGGCGACGAGAACCGCGCGACCGCGGTGGGCGAAATCTCCCGCGGCCTGAAGATGCTCGCCAAGGAGCTCAAGTGCCCGGTGATCGCGCTGTCGCAGTTGAGCCGCGGCGTTGAAAGCCGTACCGACAAGCGCCCCATGATGAGCGACTTGCGCGAATCCGGCGCCATCGAGCAGGACGCGGACATCATCATGTTCATCTACCGCGACGACTACTACGACAAGAACAGCAAGGAGCCGGGCGTGGCCGAGGTGATCATCAGCAAGCACCGGAACGGGCCGACGGGCACCGTGAAGCTGGCTTTCCTGAAGCCGCTCACCAAGTTCGAGAATCTGGCCAGCTACGGCAGCAGCGACGACTATTGACGCCGCGGACTTGGCGTGGCCGCTGCTGTTTCCGCAACGTTGCATTCGGCCGCAGCCCGCGCCTTCAGCTGGCGCATCATGTCGGCCAGTGTCTTGCCCGCTTCGTCGCGAAACCGCTCCGGCAGCACATCGACCGCATCCATGCGGTCGAGGCGAAAACCTCGAAAGTCGCTGCGCAGCTCGCACCAGGTCGAAAGCGTCCAGACCTTGCCCCAGTAGAAACAGCCGAGCGGACGCACAGTGCGCTCGCTGGCATCGCCCGATACATCGCGATAGCTGAGGCGCAGCTTCTGGTGCGCTTCGACGGCCTCGCGCAAGATCTGCAGCCTGGCTCGGATGGTGTCGTCCAAGCCCAGCGCGGGAGCATAGAGCGCCAGCGCCTCAGCCGATACGCGTGCCGCCGCCGGCAGCACCGAAAGAATCTTGCCCAGCCCCGTTTCGATGTTGCGCGCCAGCGCCGGATCGACCCAGCTCTGCGCGAGCCGGGCCGCGGCCACGAGCGCTGACGCCTCTTCCTGGCTGAACATCAGCGGCGGCAGCTCGAAGCCCGCACCAAGCCTGTAGCCCACGCCCGCTTCGCCTTCGATGGGCACGCCCTGGTGCTGAAGGTCGGCGACGTCGCGGTACACGGTGCGTTCCGACACTTCCAGGCGCTGCGCCAGGAAGGCGGCCGTGGTGAGCCGCCGGCCGCGGATGATCTGCACGAGCTGGAACAGGCGGTCGGCGCGGCGCATCAGAGTGTCCGGGCCAGTTTCTTCGCGAAGTCTTCGACGAAGTAGCGCTTGCCGCGCTGCACGACTGTGTGGCCTTCAGCCTCGAGCCTTGTCATTTGCGCCTCGATGCCACCCGGATATTTGGCGTTGAGCTCGCCGTCGATCTTGAGCGTGCGCCAGTAAGGCGTCGCGGCCTTCGCCTGCACGGCTTCTGTGGCCGCATGCGCGACCATGTGCGCAAAGATCGCCGTCGTCACCGTGCAGCCGATGGTGGCACGGTGACGCGCGGCAATGTTCTCTCCAATGCCAAAGACGGTGGCGAGCCGGCCTTCCGGAACTTCCCGCATCGCCTCTTCGACCTCGCGGGGTGAGGGCGTTGCAATGGTGCCCTCGCCGTGCCGCTTGCGCAGGGGTGGAGGAATCTCCTTGACGTTCGGCAGGTGAGGGTAGCCGGCGAGCCTGTCGCGCCAGCTCTTCTTGGTGCTCATGAAATTCCGATGTGGATCGCCACTTTGTCAGGCCCGTCGTACGCTTCGAAATCGCTGCGGTAGCGGCGCGTGATTGTGGGGTTTGCCTCGAAATACTGCCAGATGCGCTGCCAGGTATCGATCACCATGTGCGGCATTTCGCCCCGTCCTGAAAAGACGAGGTAGTCGCCGGCTTCGATGCCGACCGCCCCCGTTCCGTCCGAAACGGCCACACCCACAGTCACATCGAACGTGCCATGTGCGTCGGACTCATAGCCGGAGTACACGCCGAAGATACGGGCGTCCTGCGTGCGGTGGGGCGTCGAGCGGTAGGTCTCCTCGGTGAAGAAGCGGTTCCACAACGGGCCGATGCGGGCCGTGGCAGCGTCGTTCTCTTCGCTGTTCTTGGTGCGGGCCGTGAGGCCCGCGACCTGAAATTCGCCATGGTGCTGGCGGACCGGTTCCATCTGGTTCTTCTCCTGCATGAATGATGTCTTGATGTTGTTGGGGCCGTGCTGCGAAGCGCTGCGGCTCGTCGATCAGGCAAGGGCGTGGAGCCCGACTTCGTTGCCCTCGGTATCGCGCAGATGGGCAATGAAACCCATACCCTCGGGCAGCGCCGATTTGGGCGCCACGATCTGGCCGCCGGCCGCCTCGACGCGGGCAAGCACGGCATCGATGCTCGGCATGCAATCGAGGTAGATGCGGATGCCGCTGCCTCCGTGTGCGCTGGGGTTGGCACCGGCCTGCAGGGCACCGCCCGTGGCCGGATTGTCGTAGGGAAAGACGGCGAGCGTTTCACCGCCGAACTCTTGGCGGCGCAGCGTGCGGCCAAGAACGGTTTCGTAGAAGGCTTGCGCACGGTCGATGTCGGCGACCGGAATCTCGAACCAGCTGATGGCGTTTTGCATGAAGTGCTCTCTTTCGTTTGTGCGTTGAAGGAGCCTCGATGGTGCGGACAGGCTCCTGACAACGTCGTGTCAGGAGGCTGTCACGACGGAGGAAAAAAAAGCCCGCGCATGCTCCTGGGAGCATGCGCGGGCCTTGATTGCTCGGCAGTCGCGGGGAAGGCGGCCTAGAGCACGTCGCTCGCGAAGTCGGCCAGCCGCGAACGCTCGCCGCGCGCCAGCGTGATGTGCCCGCCGTGCGGCCAGCCCTTGAACTTGTCGACCGCGAAGGTCAGGCCCGAGGAGCCTTCCGTGAGGTACGGCGTGTCGATCTGCGCGAGGTTGCCCATGCAGATGATCTTGGTGCCAGGGCCAGCGCGGGTGATCAGCGTCTTCATCTGCTTGGGCGTGAGGTTCTGCGCCTCGTCGATGATCACGTACTTGTTCAGGAAGGTGCGGCCGCGCATGAAGTTCATGCTCTTGACCTTGATGCGGCTGCGGATCAGCTCGTTGGTGGCCGCGCGGCCCCATTCGCCGGCGCCGCCGCCATCGCCCTTGGCCAGGAACTCGAGGTTGTCGTCGAGCGCGCCCATCCAGGGGCCCATTTTTTCTTCCTCGGTGCCAGGCAGGAAGCCGATGTCCTCGCCCACGCTCACCGTGGCACGGGTCATGATGATCTCGGTGTAGCGGCGGTCGTCGAGCACCTGCGTCAGGCCGGACGCCAGCGCCATCAGCGTCTTGCCGGTACCTGCGGTGCCAGTGAGGGTGACGAAGTCGACCTCCGGATCCATCAGCAGGTTCATCGCGAAGTTCTGCTCGCGGTTGCGCGTGTTCACGCCCCACACCGCGTTCTTGCCCGAGCTGTAGTCCTTCAGCGTCTTGAACACCGCGGTCTTGTCGCGGATTTCGGTGACGCGCGCATACATGCTCGGCTCGCCCGGCGCCTCGAAGTACACAAACTGGTTGATGTACAGGTTGGGCACCAGCGGGCCGCTGATCCGGTAGAAGGTGCTGCTGCCGCTTTGCCAGCTCTCGACCGTCTTGCTTTGGCGCGTCCAGAAGTCGGCCGGCAGCGCGAGCGAGCCCGCGTAGAGCAGGTCGCCGTCCTCCAGCGTCTTGTCGTTCTGGTAGTCGTCGGCGGCCAGGCCGAGGGCGCGCGCCTTGACGCGCATGTTGATGTCCTTCGACACCAGCACCACCTCTTGCTTGGGACGGCCGGGCTGGTCCTTGGCGTACTGGTCGCGCAAAGCCTGGACCACGCCGAGGATCTGGTTGTCCGCCTTGCCCTGGGGCAGGCTGACCGGCAGCGAATAGTCGAGCGGCGCGGTCTGGAAGAACAGCTTGCCGCCGGCCTCGCGGTGGCCCGTGGTGTCGAGTTTCAGGCCCTTGGCAATGTCGGCGTCTTGCGCTGCCGCCAGGGCGTCGAGCGTGCGGCTGGTCTGGCGGCCGTTGCGGGCCACTTCCGTGGTGCCCTTCTTGTGGCCGTCCAGTTCCTCGAGCACGATCATCGGCAGGAAGATGTCGTGTTCCTCGAAGCGGAACAGGCACATCGGATCGTGCAGAAGCACATTCGTATCGAGCACGAACAGCTTGGCCGGTCCATTGGACTTGGCGCGCTTGGTGCGGGCCGGAGCCTGCGGCACCGCCACTTGCGCCGGCGCCGGCACATAGGCTGCCGGTGGTGCTTCAGGCTCGCCGCGGGCAGCGGGCCGGTGCTCCCGGTTTCGGTCCTCGTTGCGTTCCTGGTTCCGCTCCTGGTTGCGGGACGAGGCAGGTTTCGACCGGCCACGCGTCGCAGGGGCGGCCTCCGCGCTGCCGCCGACCGCTTCCGCGGCATTGCGGTCGAACAATTCCAGGGGCTGGGAGCCGCTCGTCGAGGCCGAGTCGGCGCGCGATTCGCCTGAGCGGCGCGATCCCTTGTGCGAGGAGCGGGCGGGTGCATCGTGCGCATCCGGCGAGAGCAATGCGGCGCGTTTCGTGGGGGCGGGAGGCAATGGCATGTGTCAGGTCGCTCGCAGGAGTTGGAAACCAGAAAACGAAAAAGCCGCCTGTAGACCAAGGCGGCTTTGTTCGGGGGATGCGGTCGTGGAGCTCAACGGCATGAGGCCATTATGCACACCGGCCGTGACGCGTCTCGTGCTCTTTGCACCGTTCGTTGGGCATTCCCCACGAAGCGAAGCAAAAGCGCACAGAAGGCGCTTCTTGTAACTGTCAGGCAGCCTTCTTGAGGGCCTTGACGGCCTTGAGCACGTCGTCGACATGGCCGGGGACCTTGAGGCCGCGCCATTCGGCCTTCAGGATGCCGTCGGCGCCGATAAGGAAGGTGCTGCGCTCGATGCCCTTGACCTTCTTGCCGTACATGATCTTGTTCTTGACCACGCCGAACATGTGGCACATTTTTTCTTCGGTGTCGGCGATGAGTTCGAACGGGAGTTCGAGCTTGGCCTTGAACTCGTCGTGCGACTTCATGTTGTCGCGGGACACGCCGAACACGGTGGCGCCGGCTTTTTCGAAGTCCTTGTAGCGGTCGCGGAACTGCATGGCTTCGGTCGTGCAACCCGGAGTGTTATCTTTCGGGTAAAAATACATGACCAGCACGTGGCCGAGATGCGAGGTATTCGAGACTTTCAAGCCGCCCGTGGCGTTGGCGTCGAATTCAGGAATGGGTTTGTTGACAACGATCGCCATGAAACTTGTTTTCTCCGTTGGTTTCCATTGAATCGAGCTCTTTCGGGCAGACTCGATGAATGGAGGATTGGTCGTTGCTAACTGAGGGCAGCTGGCCTGTTCGCAACCCGGTATTTTACCCCGAAAAGCTCCCCCTCAGCCATCCTGGGGCGGTTCGACCAGCAGGGCGGCAATCACATGGCGGCCTTCGCCGGCCAGGATGTTGTAGGTGCGGCAGGCGGCGGGCGTGTCCATGGTCTCCACGCCGGTGCGCTTGGCCATGAGCGGCTGCAGCCAGGCGGCCTGCGGAAAGCGGATGCGCGATCCGCTTCCAAAAATGATCAATTCCGCGCCAAGCGAGGCCAACTGAGCGAAATGCTCGGGCCCCAGCTGGTCGAAGCGGGTGCAATTCCATTCGAAGCGCTCGCCCCGGGAGCCGACCACCACGCTGCCCTCGACCTTCTCGTTGTTGATCGCAACCCACCCGGGGCCGTGAGCGGTAAGGGACTGGGCGTCGGATTTGTCGGGCTGGAGCTTCATCGGGGCACTGGGAACTGTGGTCAAATTATAGGTTTTCCCCAGTGACACGAGGCCTCCAAGGGCCTTTCGACATCGAGTAACCCGCGCCCGGGAGGGCCCTTTGAAGCAGTTCAAGAAATCGGCCAAGCTGGCCAATGTGCTCTACGACATCCGCGGCCCCATCATGGACGCCGCGAAGCAGATGGAGGAAGAGGGCCAGAAGATCATCAAGCTCAACATCGGCAACCTGGCCGTGTTCGGGTTCGATGCGCCCGAGGAAGTGCAGCAGGACATGATCCGCAACCTGCCGGCCTCGGCGGGCTATTCGGACAGCAAGGGCATCTTCGCGGCCCGCAAGGCCGTGATGCACGAAACGCAGAAGCAGGGCATTGCCGGCGTCACGCTCGACGACATCTACCTGGGCAACGGCGCCAGCGAACTGATCGCCATGGCCACCAACGCGCTGCTGAATGACGGCGACGAAATGCTGCTGCCGGCGCCCGACTACCCCCTGTGGACGGCCGCATCGAGCCTTTCGGGCGGCACGCCGGTGCACTACCTGTGCGACGAGGCCAACGGCTGGATGCCCGACCTGGACGACATCCGCGCCAAGATCACGCCACGCACCAAGGGCATCGTGGTCATCAACCCGAACAACCCGACCGGCGCGCTCTATTCCGACGAGCTGCTCAAGAGCATCGTGGCCATTGCGCGCGAACACGACCTGGTGATCTTCGCGGACGAGGTCTACGACAAGGTGCTGTACGACCACGTCAAGCACACCGCGATCGCCAGCCTTTCGACCGATGTGCTCACGCTCACCTTCAATTCGCTTTCCAAGAGCTACCGTTCATGCGGCTATCGCGCGGGATGGCTCGTGGTGTCGGGCGACAAGAAGCGCGCGCAGGATTACATCGAGGGCCTGAACATGCTCTCGAACATGCGCCTGTGCGCCAACGTGCCCGGCCAGTGGGCCATTCAGACTGCGCTTGGCGGCTACCAGAGCATCAACGACCTGGTGGGCGACGGCGGCCGCCTGCGGCGCCAGCGCGACCTGGCCTATGAACTGATCACGGCCATTCCGGGCGTGAGCTGCGTCAAGCCCAGCGCCGCGCTCTACATGTTTCCCAAGCTCGATCCGAAGATCTATCCCATCGAGGACGACCGGCAGTTCTTTCTCGAGCTGCTGAGAGAAACCAAGGTCATGCTGGTGCAGGGCACGGGCTTCAACTGGGCCACGCCGGACCACTTCCGCATCGTGTTCCTGCCTCACGAGGACGACCTGCGCGAAGCGATCCACCGCATTGCCAGATTCCTGGAGCTGTACCGCCTGCGCAGCAAGACCGACTGACACGAACCCTCAACGCGAATCTCCAATGAAACCCATTCAAGTAGGCCTGCTCGGTGCAGGCACGGTCGGTAGCGGCACCTTCAAGGTGCTGCTGCGCAATCAGGAAGAAATCAAGCGACGTGCGGGCCGGGGCATCGAGATCACGATGGTGGCCGACCTCGACCAGGCGCGTGCGCGCGAAGTCGCGGGCGAGGGCGTGCGTGTCGTCGCCGACGCGCGCGAGGTCATTGCCAATCCGGACATCGACATCGTCATCGAACTGATCGGCGGCTACGGCATTGCGAAGCAGCTGGTGCTCGAGGCCATTGCGGCCGGCAAGCACGTGGTCACGGCCAACAAGGCGCTGCTTGCCGTGCATGGCACCGAGATCTTCGCGGCCGCGCATGCCAAGGGCGTGATGGTGGCTTTCGAGGCCGCGGTGGCCGGCGGCATTCCGATCATCAAGGCGCTGCGCGAAGGCCTCACGGCCAACAGCATCCAGTGGCTGGCCGGCATCATCAACGGCACCACCAACTTCATCCTTTCGGAGATGCGCGACAAGGGCCTGGACTTCGCCACCGTGCTCAAGGAAGCACAGCGCCTGGGCTACGCCGAAGCCGACCCCACCTTCGACATCGAGGGTGTCGATGCCGGCCACAAGGTCACGCTGATGAGCGCCATTGCCTTCGGGATTCCGGTGCAGTTCGACAAGGCGCACATCGAAGGCATCACCAAGCTTGCCGCGCAAGACATCAAGTACGCCGAACAGCTCGGCTACCGCATCAAGCTGCTCGGCATCACCAAGCGCACGGCGCAGGGCGTCGAGCTGCGTGTGCACCCCTCGCTGGTGCCGTCGAAGCGGCTGCTTGCGAACGTGGAGGGCGCGATGAACGCCGTGGTGGTGCACGGCGACGCCGTCGGCACCACGCTGTATTACGGCAAGGGCGCGGGCAGCGAGCCGACCGCCAGCGCGGTGATCGCCGACCTGGTCGACATCACGCGCCTGCACACGGCCGACGCCGCGCACCGCGTGCCGCACCTGGCCTTCCACCCCGACGCCATGAGCGACCTGAAGGTGCTGCCGATGACCGAGGTGGTCACGAGCTACTACCTGCGCCTGCGCGTGGCCGACCAGGCCGGCGTGCTTGCCAAGGTCACGGGCCTGCTGGCCACTGCCGGCATCAGCATCGACGCGGTGCTGCAGCGCGAAGCCGACGAAGTGGGCGGCGAAGGCTCCACGCAGACCGACCTGATCATCCTCACGCACGACGCGCGCGAAGGCACCGTGAACGACGTGCTCGCCGAACTGCAGGCCCTGCCCACCGTGCTGCAGCCGATCGTGCGTATCCGCAAGGAAGAGCTGTCCTGAGGGCGGCGCAAGAGAACCATCGTGAACTACCTGAGCACCCGCGGGCACCCGGACCGCAAGCGTTTCTGCGAAATCCTGCTTGAGGGCCTAGCGCCGGACGGCGGGCTCTACCTGCCCGAGCACTATCCGCAAGTCGATACCGCCACGCTCGCGAAATGGCGCGACCTGCCGTACGCGGAGTTGGCGTTCGAGATTCTCTCGCTTTACATCGACGACATTCCGCCGGCCGACCTGAAAGCCATCTGCGCCAAGACCTACACGCACGAAGTGTTCGGCAGTGAAGAAATCGTGCCGCTGCGTGAGCTCGAAGACGGCGTGTACCTCGAAGCCCTGTCCAACGGCCCGACGCTTGCCTTCAAGGACATGGCGATGCAGCTCCTGGGCAACCTGTTCGAATACGAACTGGCCCGCCGCGGCGCCGAGCTCAACATTCTTGGCGCCACCAGCGGCGACACCGGCAGCGCCGCCGAGTACGCCATGCGCGGCAAGAAGGGCGTGCGCGTCTTCATGACCTCGCCGGACGGCCGCATGAGCCCGTTCCAGCAGGCGCAGATGTTCAGCCTGCAGGACGAGAACATCCACAACATTGCCATCACCGGCGTGTTCGACGACTGCCAGGACATCGTCAAGGCGGTGTCGAACGACCTGGGCTTCAAGCGCAAGTACCGCATCGGCACGGTCAACTCGATCAACTGGGCGCGCCTGCTCGCGCAGGTCGTCTACTACTTTGCCGGCTACTTCCAGGCCACGGCGGGCAACGACAAGCCGGTGAGCTTCACGGTGCCGTCGGGCAACTTCGGTAACGTGTGCGCGGGCCATGTGGCGCGCATGATGGGCCTGCCCATCCATACGCTGGTGGTGGCCACCAACGAGAACGACGTGCTCGACGAGTTCTTCCGCACCGGCATCTACCGCGTGCGCGCGGCGGCCGATACGCACGAAACCTCAAGCCCTTCGATGGACATCAGCAAGGCCAGCAATTTCGAGCGCTTCGTGTTCGACCTGGTGGGGCGCGATGCCGGCAAGCTGCGCTCGCTGTTCGTGGACGAACTGGGCAGCCAGGCCCGCTTCGACCTGAGCGGCGAACCTGCATTCAAGCAGGCGGCAGAACGCTTCGGCTTCAAGAGCAGCCGCAGCACGCACGCCGACCGCCTTGCGACCATTCGCGACACCGAGAAGCGTTTTGCCACGCTGGTCGATCCGCACACGGCCGATGGCCTGAAGGCTGCGCGCGAGCACCTCACGCCCGGCGTGCCGATGGTGGTGCTCGAGACCGCACTGCCGATCAAGTTTGCCGCCACCCTGGTGGAAGCGCTCGGCCATGAGCCCGCGCGGCCGGCCAGGTTCGAAGGCATCGAGGCGCTGCCCAAGCGCGTGGTCAAGCTCCCGGCCGATGTGGAGGCCGTGAAGGCCTACATCGCCCAGAACTGCGACTGATCTTCGCCACTTGCCGCAATGGCTCTCCCGCATCCGCGCATTTGCATTCGGCTGTCGACCAGCTAGCAGCCACAGGAACTCGTCATGAAGGTGATCGGCTTTTCCGGGTACTCGGGTTCGGGCAAGACCACGCTGGTCGAGCGACTGATTCCGGTGCTCAGGCTCCATGGGCAACGCGTGTCGGTGGTCAAGCATGCGCACCACAAGTTCGACATCGACCATCCCGGCAAGGACACCTACCGCCATCGCGAGGCGGGGGCGTTCGAGGTGGTGGTTGCATCGGACAAGCGGCTGGCGCTGATCCGCGAATTCGAGCAGCCCGCGCAGCTCACGGTGCACGACCTCATTGCGGAGCTTCACGACGGCGTCGACTGGGTGCTGGTCGAGGGCTTCAAGCACAGCGACCTGCTGAAGATCGAAGTGTGGCGCGCGCCCGAAGCAGGCCAGGCGCCTCGGCCTTCGAAGTACATCGACGATGCCTTCGTGACGGCCATTGCCACCAACGCGCCCGAAGGGCTGCCGGCGCCTACCAACCTGCCCATGTTCGACCTCGACGACATCGAGGGCATCGCGCAGTGGCTGATCGACAGCGGAACCCGCTTCGAATACAACCCCGAACATCATGGCTGACACCGCTCCTTATTCGCGCCCGCCGCTGATGGCGCTCGACGAAGCGCTGGCAACCCTGCTCGGCAAGGCGCAGCCGGTGCTGCCCGCCGAAAGCGTTGCCACCTTCGACGCGGACGGTCGGGTGCTCGCACAAGACCTGGTCTCCGCGCTCACTGTGCCGCCGCGGGACAACAGTTCGATGGACGGCTATGCCGTGCGCACGGCCGACTGCGCCGCGCCTGGCGCCTTGCTCCAGGTCGCGCAGCGCATTCCCGCCGGAACCGTGGGCACGCCGTTGGCGGCCGGCACGGCGGCGCGCATCTTCACCGGCGCGCAGATTCCCGAAGGCGCGGATGCGGTCGTCATGCAGGAAGACACGCAGGCCGTGCCGCAGGAAGGCGGCCTTGGCGCGGTGCGCATCCAGGTGGCTCCCACCGCCGGCCAATGGATTCGCCGCGCTGGGGAAGACGTGGCCTCCGGCGACGTCGTGCTGCGCAAGGGCGAGCGCCTGACGCCCGCCGCGCTGGGGCTCGCCGCGAGCATCGGCTTCGACCGGCTCCAGGTGGCGCGGCGCCCGCGCGTGGCGCTGCTGTCCACCGGCGACGAACTGGTGATGCCCGGCGAAGTCGCACCCGAGGCCATGAAGCCGGGCGCGATCTACAACTCCAACCGCTTTTTCATGCGCGCCCTGCTGCATCGGCTGGGCTGCGAGGTGAACGACTTGGGCATCGTGCCCGACAAGCGCGAAGCCACCATCGAGGCGCTGCGCGGTGCCGCCGAGGGCAGCGACCTGATCATCACCACCGGCGGCGTGTCCGTGGGAGAAGAAGACCACATCAAGGCCGCAGTGCAGGCGCTTGGCGAATTGCAGCTGTGGTCGCTCTCGATGAAGCCTGGCAAGCCTTTCGCCTACGGATCGATCCCCAGGGCGGGAGGCGACGCGAAGGGCCGCTGCCACGTGACCGGACTGCCCGGCAATCCCGTCTCCAGCTTCCTGACTTTTCTGCTGCTCGTGCGCCCCTTTCTGCTGACGCTCCAAGGCGCCACGCGCGTGGCGCCCGAGCCCGTGCCGATGCGCGCCGACTTCGACTGGCCGCGCGCCGACAAGCGCCGCGAGTTCCTGCGCGCGCGGCGCAACGCAGCCGGCGGACTCGATCTGTTCGCCAACCAGAGCTCGGGCGTGCTGACGTCGATGGTGTGGGGCGACGGCGTCATCGACAACCCGCCCAGCCAGTCCTTCAAGGCCGGCGACACGGTGAAGTTCATTCCCTTGGCCTCGCTGCTGGCCTGAAACGCATTTCCGACATGAAGGTCCAAATCCGTTATTTCGCCTCCGTGCGCGAGGCGCTTGCCACCAGCGGCGAAACCGTCGAAACCGGCGCCGGCACGCTGGCCGCCTTGCGCGATGAACTCATTGCCCGCGGCGGGGCATACGCCACGGCCCTTGCACGCGGCAAGGCCGTTCGCATGGCGCTCGATCAGGTCATGAGCGACGAGGCGGCCGCGCTGCGCGAGGGCGCCGAGGTCGCCTTCTTCCCGCCCGTTACGGGCGGCTGAGCCGGGCGTCGAGTTCTACCAACCGGTCGCGCAACGCATCGGATGCGCGAGTCATCGGCGAGCGCAATTCATCGCTCACCGATCCGTCATGCGCCAGCAGCGCCTTGAGCGGCGCCGGGTTCGGTTCGGCAAACAGCATCTCTATCAACGGCTGCAGCAGCTGCCACTCGGCGCGCGCTTCCGCAAGCCGGTTGTCGGCCAAGAGGCGCAGCAGTTGCACAAAGCGCCGCGTCTGCACATGCCCGCTCGCCGCGATGGCGCCCACGCCGCCTTCGGCCACCGTACTGAAGATCTGGTGGTCTTCGCCGGACAGCACCTGGAGCCTGCCGTCCGCAATCACGGCCCGAGTCTTGGCCATGTCGCCGCCGCAGTCCTTGATGCCGCGGATGCGCGGGTGCTCCGCCAGCGCCAGCAGCGTTTCGCGCGCAATGGTCGCGCCGGTGCGGTAGGGAATGTCGTAGACCAGCACCGGCGCGGCACTGGCGTCGGCAATGGCGCGGAACCATTCGAGCAGGCCTGCCTGCGATGGCCGGATGTAGTGCGGCGCGGACACCTGCAGCCCCGCCAGGGGGCGTTCGGCGAGCCGCCGTACCCAGGCCGTCGTCTTGCCCAGGTGGTATCCCGAGAGGCCCATGATGATCGGCAGCCCGCCGGCGGCGGCTTGCACCGTGTCGAGCGCGGCCAGCTGTTCCGCTTCATCGAGCGCGGCGGCTTCGCCCGTCGAGGCGCAGACCACGAAGCCCGCCACGCCGTCATCGGCGAGCCGGCGTGTCAGGGCCGAGAGCGCAGCGTGGTCGACGGCGCCGCCGCGAAACGGCGTGACAAGAGGAATCCAGAGGCCCGAGAAATCAGGATTGGCGGAGGGGTTTGATGATTGCGACACGCGAGCTTCCTTTGAGGAATCGACCGATGGAAAAGAACCGTCGTTCGATGCGCGCGCAACCCAAATCGGGGCCAAGGCCTTTGCAGGTTCCGTCGCTCATCCGACGACGGAACCGCGGCTCCGGTCAGACGAGCTTTGGTTTTTTGGCTTTGCTGCTTTGGCGCGCGCGGCTGCTTCCCAAGTGCGAAAGCACTGTGAAGAGCGTGGCGTGGCAAGGCATTGCCGAAGTCTAGCGCGGTGCCACAATCCCCGCATGAGCGATGCACGCGTTTCGATCCAGACAGCTGATTTCGACTTGGGCCAGGAGGTCGCCGCGTTGCGTGCCGGCGACAAACGTGTGGGCGCGGTGTGCAGTTTTGTCGGCACGGTCAGGGATCGCAACGACGGCAGCGCCATCGCCTCGATGGAGCTGGAGCACTACCCCGGCATGACCGAGAAGGCCATCGAAGCCATGATCGACGAGGCGCACAAGCGCTTCGATATTTTGGGCGCACGCGTGATCCATCGCGTAGGCCTGTTGCAGCCACTCGACCAGATCATGATGGTGGCGGTGGTCTCTGCGCACCGCGGCCAGAGCTTCGAGGCTTGCGAGTTTCTGATGGATTATCTGAAGACGCAGGCGCCGTTCTGGAAGAAGGAACAGACGCCTGAGGGTGCACGATGGGTGGATGCGCGTGTCAGCGACGATGCGGCGCTCGCGCGGTGGGGCATTGATGCCGGCAATGCGTGAATCGCGGCGGGTCTCACCGGGGCTCGACTAGAACATAGTCGCCAAAGCGCTGCCGGTCCTTCTTGCCCACTTTTGCACACAGGCGGCCATCGCACAGTGTGACATCTGCCTGGTTGTAAGCCCTGAGCAGGTCGGCGGACACTTGATTGGTACGAATCTCCTCGTAGTAGTGCCAGGACAGCCAGCCTCCGCCAGCCAGAAGAAGCGCGAGACTGCCCAGTGTGATGTCGGCAACTTTCCAGATCAAATGCTTGTGCAGCGTTTCAGCGCGCAGCAGTTGCGAGTTGAGTGCGTTCGACGCTTGCTGCAACCGCTCGCCCGCCTCGCGCAAGCGCTGTTCATAGGCGGCTACTGGCCGCTCGATTCCTGATCGGACGCCGCCCATCACCTCGTCGGGAATGCGGCGAAAGTGCTCGTCGGCCGACTGCCGCACCACACCCGGCATCTGTTGCGCGAGGTGGCGCAACTGTCCGCTGGCGTGCTCGCAGCGACGGTCGAATTGCTCGACAAGTGCCGCAATCTTGCTGATCAAAACCATGCTTTTTTCTTCGTTCATTTCTTCCCTTTTTTCGCTCCCGTTTCCGATCCGTTCAAGGGCGATCTACTGGGCGTTACATGCGCATGACCGGGCCACTGACCTGCGCGGCCTGCTGCAATTGGATTTGATGCTGTGCGGCCAATTGCTCTTGTTGGTCTACGGCGGCAACGGCTTCGGCGCGCAGCTCGCGTCCGGGTGGCAGGTCGGCCAAGGTCTGAGTCATCTTGCGGAAGGAAGCGTCGTCGCCCGACTGCGCGGCCGCGAGCATGCGGTCCAGATAGGCGGAGAAATCGGCTGTGGGCGAGAGTTCCTGCTGCGCCTGGGGTGTGCCGGACGGCTGAACAGACTCCGGATCGCGCGGATCGCCAGCGTTTGCGCCAAGCGATCCCGTCGCGCCGGGAACCACCGGCACATGCTGATGGCTGTTGGGAACGCCGGCCGGCGTGTTGGTGTGATCGAAATGACGCGGTGCCGGCGGCAACTGGCTGGTGTCGTTATAGGGCTGCGGCGTTCCGGGATTTTTTCCGATGGTGATGCCGTTCCGCTCCATCAAGTCTTCGCGCAGCCCCAGGCGAGACATGTCGAATTGCATATTCGGCGCTAGGCCGTTGACGGGCTGGGCGTAGGAGCGCTCCATATCGATGGCGCGCCCCACCGCATGGGCGCCGTAGTAGTTGCGGTAGTCGGAGTCGCCGTGAAAGCCGATACCGGTGGTTTGATTCTCCGGTACGCCGGGCGTCCCTTTGGGCGGCTTGTCGAAGTAATACTGCCCCGCCGCGACTATGTTGGCGGGGGTCTGCGACAGGGTGGTGTCGGGGTTGAAGGCCAGCCCGGGGCGGGGTTGAGCGGAGTTGGAATTTCTGTCGAGCTCGACGAAATCTCTTACTCTGAAATTTCGGGTTCCCAGCATGTTATCGAGCCCTGCGTGTGGCGTGATCTGCTGCTGCCTGCTCAACAACGCATTCCACCCCGCAATTTGCGCACTAGCCTCATCTTCACGCGAAGCCTGGGTCAGCCTGCCGATGGCTCCGGTGTAGTCATGCGCAAGGCTGTTGCTCTGGGCGATCTGCCAAGTCTCGGTGTTGAAGGACTGACTGGCCGCAGTCATGGCGGCATGGTTGAAGGCATGTTGGACTTCATGGCCCAGCACAAAGGTCATGTCCACCGAATTGAATGGGGTCGAAAGACTTGTGGGCGGCAGGCTCATGGTTTTTGTGGTCCCGTCGTAGGTGCCGCCGGCCACCGTCCCGCTGAGGGGCACAAAGTGCTGTAAGGGCGCCTTCTGCCCAGGCCCAGGTGGCGTAACCGCCTTCTTGATCTCCTGCGCCAGTGCTGGTGAGCCATTGATGGTCGATTGCAGGTTGTTCACCATCTCCTGCGTGATCGGACGGCAGAGCTTATTGACAGGGTCGTCGTAGTCGCTGTGCGCAAAACGCAAGGACATGTCCTGCAAACGCAGCGTTGCGATCAAGTCTGCACTGGCAACTGCGCCGGTAGGAGCAAAACTGCTGGCCGGCAGGGTGACCACCCCCGAAACCATCTCATAGGTACCCGCCAGATTCGGTTGGGTGCCGACCTGCGGCAGGGCAAATCCTTTGAGATGGCCTTCGGCGGCGTTCTGATTCAGACTTTCCAGCAGCCGGGCATCGCTGGCGACAGCAGCACGCAGTTGAGCTTCCTGCGCGGGAGTGACACCGGGTTGGGCTGCGAATTGGGAGAGGGCTGTATCCAGTTGAGGATCGAGGATGGGCATGGCTTACCTCTTTCCGAAGCGCATGGCGGTGATGGACTCCACGCACGCGTGACGCAGCTTTTCGTCAGGAACATCTGCTTCGCGTCGGGGGGTGATCTGCACCACAACGTTGTTGCGCGTAAAAAAATAGACGGGCAAGCGCCGGAATTGAGGGGGAGAGGGCTCCAATTGCCCTGTTTGCTCGTTGCGGCGCGGATAGGGGTGTAAGGCGTCGTATCGCGCCAAGTCCTCCCGTTCCCGGAAGCCCATGCTCTTTAGTGCCGTCACATAGGCGCCGTAGTCAATGGCGCAGACTGGGCCCATGTCGGCAGTTTCGCTTTTGCCGAGGAACTCATAAGTAATGTTCTTCGACTCTGACAACTGAGGATGGTCATAGTAGGAGAAGACGTAGTACCAATCCGACGCTGGCAAATGCATTCCGAAAGCGTGCGATGTCCGTGATGGCATCTCGTACAGAGGCAACCGCATCACCTCCCGCACCCGCTCCAACGACAACTCGTCGAAGGATGTGAGGCTGTCGATCAGCTTGAGCATTCGCCGGCCCATTTCTTTCGGCGTGAGGTCGGGGTGCTCGTCCAGTGTGTGGGGACGGTAGGCTTTCGCAGATGCATTCATCGGCATGGTCTTTTTGGAGTCAGGCGCGGGGTCATGAGCACAGGCGCTCAGGGCCAGTGTGGCAATCACTGGCAATATGAGTTCGCGCGCAATCATCGGGACGCGCCTTGGTTCGGCTGGACCAGCAAGTGAGCGTTGCTGGAGACGTCAGCGCGCAGTTGCGCCTTTTGCGCGGGAGTGACGCGAGGCTGGGCTGCGAACTGAGCCAGCGTCGTTTGCTGTTGGGAGCTGAGGTTGGTCATCACCCATTGTGGTTGGCCGGATTGATCAAAGCCGCAGTGCTGCCCCGACTGCGGCAAACGAACCGTGAAAGAATGCAGCTCTCCGGCGCGCGTGAGCCGTGGCAAGGCTGGCGCGCTGGGGCACTACGGCCAGCAATGCTTGATTCTCTTTTCCCTTTCTCTTTGAGGAGGGCGGAGTGAGAGCAGCGGCGCCTGTTTTGAGCGCCGCGCTTATAGGCGGCTCAGTGCTCTCACCCCAACCCTCTCCTCAGGGAGAGGGAGAGACAGGAAAGCTCAGAGGGGCTTGAACCCGCTCGATTGAATGATCCGCTCCCAGGTCTGCGTATAGCTGCGCACGCGGCCCGCGAACTGCCCTTGCGGCTCATACGCCACAGTGAGCCCCATCGTCGTCAGCTTCTGCTTCACATCGGGCATGGCCAGCACCTTCTGCAGCGCTTCGCCGTATTTGTCGATGACCGGCTGGGGCGTGCCCACGGGCGCGAAGATGCCGTAGTAGGGCAGGTCTTCCAGGTTCGAGAAACCCAGTTCGGTGAAGGTCGGCACGTTCGGAAGCACGGCCTGGCGCTTGGCGCCGATGGAGGCGACGATGCGCACCTTGCCCGCCTTGTGGTTCTCGATGAAGTCGGGCACCGAGGCAATGCCCGCGGTGATCTGGTTGCCCAGCATGTCCGCCGTCATGGGCGCGCTGCCGCGGTAGGGCGCGGGCTGCACGTCGATCTTGTATTTTTCCGAGATCATTTTTACCAGGAACTCGGGAATCGAGGCGGGCGCGGGGATGCCGATGGTTTCCTTGCCGCCGCGCTGGGTGCGAATCCACTTCACGTACTCGTCGATGCTCTTGGCCGGCGTGCCGCCCGACACTGCGAGCACGTTGGCGAAAGTGGCGAACCCGGCCACGGGCACGAAGTCGGTCGACGGGTTGAAGCCCGGGTTCTTCACCACCTGCGGCAGGATGGAAATCGAGTGGTCGTGCGAAAGGAACAGCGTATGGCCGTCGGCCGGGGCCGCCTTGAGCGCTTGGGCCGCGATCTGGCCGCCTGCACCAGCGCGGTTTTCGACCACCACCGGTACGCCCAATACGTCCTTGAGTTTTTCGCCCAGCGTGCGTGCAATGGCGTCCGTGCCCGCGCCGGCCGGAAAGCCGACCAGGATGCGGACGGGCGTGCCTTGCGCCTGCGCAACGCTTGCGAGGCCCAGGGCCGCTACAAACAGACCGACGCCGAGCGCCCGGCGAACCGGATGAGGGCGCAGCATTGAAAAAACCATGATCGACTCCATTCCAAAAATGACGAGGCACAGTGCAATAGCCGTGCCCGATGCGCCGGACATCTTGAATCGCGCCCGAACAGTCCTATTTTGAGTGCAGGAATACCACCATGCGACAAGACAAACTCACCACCAAGTTCCAGGAAGCGCTGAGCGACGCCCAGACGCTCGCGCTCGGCAACGACAACGCCTATATCGAACCAGCCCACCTGCTGGTCGCCATGCTGCGCCAGGAAGACGGCCCGCGCGCCCTGCTGGAGCGCGCCGGCGTCAATGTGCAGGGCCTAGCGGGTGCGGCCGAGGCCGCCATCAAGAAGCTGCCGCAGGTGCAGGGCCATGACATCGTGCAGGTCGGCCCCGAGCTCGGCAAGCTGCTGCAGGCCACCGAGAAAGAAGCCATCAAGCGCAATGACCAGTTCATTGCGGGCGAGCTTTTCCTGCTGGCCGTGGCCGACAGCAAATCGGACATCGGCCGGATCGCGAAGGAAAACGGCCTGAGCCGCAAGTCGCTCGAATCGGCCATCGACGCCGTGCGCGGCGGGCAGGGCGTGAACAGCGCCGATGCCGAAGGCCAGCGCGAAGCCCTCAAGAAATACTGCCTCGACCTGACCGAGCGGGCTCGGCTGGGCAAGCTCGACCCGGTGATCGGCCGCGACGAGGAAATCCGCCGTGCGATCCAGGTGCTGCAGCGCCGCACCAAGAACAACCCCGTGCTCATCGGTGAGCCGGGCGTAGGCAAGACGGCCATCGTCGAAGGCCTCGCGCAGCGCATCGTCGCGGGCGAGGTGCCCGAGTCGTTGAAGGGCAAGCGCGTGTTGTCGCTCGACATGGCCGCGCTGCTGGCCGGCGCCAAGTTCCGCGGCGAGTTCGAAGAGCGGCTGAAGACCGTGCTGAACGAACTCGCGAAGGACGAAGGCCAGACCATCGTCTTCATCGACGAACTGCACACCATGGTGGGTGCCGGCAAGGCCGAAGGTGCGATGGACGCGGGCAACATGCTCAAGCCCGCCCTCGCGCGCGGCGAGCTGCACTGCGTGGGTGCCACCACGCTCGATGAGTACCGCAAGTACATCGAGAAGGACGCCGCGCTGGAGCGCCGCTTCCAGAAGATCATCGTGGGCGAGCCGAGCGTCGAGGCCACCATCGCCATCCTGCGCGGCCTGCAGGAAAAGTACGAAGTGCACCACGGCGTGCAGATCACCGACCCGGCCATCGTGGCCGCTGCGGAGCTGAGCGACCGCTACATCACCGACCGCTTCCTGCCCGACAAGGCCATCGACCTGATCGACGAGGCCGCGGCCAAGATCAAGATCGAGATGGACTCCAAGCCAGAGGTGATGGACCGGCTCGACCGTCGCCTCATCCAGCTGCAGATCGAGCGTGAAGCCGTGCGCCGTGAAAAGGACGAGGCCTCGCAGAAGCGCTTCGGCCTGATCGAGGACGAGATTGCGCGCCTGCAGAAGGAGATCGCCGACTACGACGAGATCTGGCAGGCCGAGAAGGCGCAGGCGCAAGGCAGCGCGAAGATCCGCGAAGACATCGACAAGATCAAGTTCGAAATCGAAGAGTGGAAGCGCAAGGGCGACTTCAACAAGCTTGCCGAGCTGCAATACGGCCAGCTGCCCGCGCTCGAAAAGCGCCTGCGCGAAGCCGAGGAAAGCGAAGCGAACAAGGGCAAGTCGAGCGCGCCCACGCTGCTGCGCACGCACGTGGGCTCCGAAGAAATCGCCGAGGTCGTGGCGCGCGCCACCGGCATTCCGGTTGCCAAGCTGATGCAGGGCGAACGCGACAAGCTGCTCGTGATGGAAGACAAGCTGCACGAACGCGTGGTGGGGCAGGACGAGGCCATCGGTGCGGTCGCCAACGCCATCCGCCGCTCGCGCTCGGGCCTTTCGGATCCGAACCGCCCGACCGGCTCGTTCCTGTTCCTCGGCCCCACGGGCGTGGGCAAGACCGAGCTGTGCAAGGCGCTCGCGGGCTTCCTGTTCGACAGCGAAGACCACCTGATTCGCATCGACATGAGCGAGTTCATGGAGAAGCATTCGGTGGCCCGCCTCATCGGCGCGCCGCCGGGCTACGTGGGCTATGAAGAGGGCGGCTACCTCACCGAGGCCGTGCGCCGCAAGCCCTACAGCGTGGTGCTGCTCGACGAGGTCGAGAAGGCGCACCCCGATGTGTTCAACGTGCTGCTGCAGGTGCTCGACGACGGCCGCCTGACCGACGGCCAGGGCCGCACGGTGGACTTCAAGAACACCGTGATCGTGATGACGAGCAACATCGGCTCGCCCATCATCCAGTCGATGGTGGGGCAGCCGGCCGAAGACATCAAGGAAGCGGTGTGGGACGAGCTGCGGAACCACTTCCGCCCCGAGTTCCTGAACCGCATCGACGAGACGGTCGTGTTCCACGCGCTCGACGCGAAGAACATCGAATCGATTGCCGCGATCCAGCTCAAGGTGCTGCAGGCGCGGCTCGCCAAGATGGACCTGGCGCTCGAGGTGTCGCCCGCGGCGCTGGCCGAAATTGCCAAGGTCGGCTTCGACCCGGTGTTCGGCGCCCGGCCGCTGAAGCGCGCCATCCAGCAGCGCATCGAGAACCCGCTCTCGAAGCTGCTGCTCGACGGCAGCTTCGGGCCGAAGGACACGATCGAAGTCAACACCGACCCGATCCGGAACCCTGGCCATTTTTCGTTTACGAAGGCCGGGGAACCATCGGAGGCCGTTGCGGCCTAAAGTCGGATGATGAACTTCATTTTTCGCGTCATTCTTCTGCTCCTGGGGTTGGTTTTCGCGGCCAGCCTGGCGGTGGCGGTCGCGCTGTTGGCCGCTGTGTGGGGCGTGCGCTACGCCTGGGGCCGGATCACGGGCAAGCCCGTGACGCCCTGGATGGCCTCGATGGGCGGGCGCTTCGACCCGCGCTCGGGCTTTGAGCGTTTTCGCAATGCGGCAAAGCCGGCCGAACCCAACGCCGCGGACGTGGCCAATGCGCGCGCGCGCGGCGAATCGGTGCGCAGCCCGCTGTCGCTGCGTCCGGCCGGCGACGTGACCGACGTGCGGGCCCGGCCTGCTCGCGGCGAGTAAGCCGCCCCGGCACCGATCAGGCGCGGTACAGCGCCTCGATTTCTTCCGCGTAAGCCTTGTAGATGCTGGAGCGCCGCACCTTCATGGTTGCGGTGACTTCGCCGTCGTCGTGGTCCAACTCTTTTGTGAGCAGGTGAAAACGCCGGATCTGCGACACCTGCGCGAGCTTGTCGTTGCCGCGTGAAACTTCCGATTCGATGAGCGCGCGCACGCGCGGCTCTTCCACCAGCGAGCGGAAATGCGTGAACGGAATGCGCTCCGCCTCGGCCCACTTGCCCACCGTTTCGTAGTCGATCTGCAGCAGCGCGCCGACGAACTTGCGTCCGTCCGCCACCACGATGCATTCCTTGATGAAAGGGCTGCCCTTCATGGTGTTCTCGATTTCCGAGGGCGTGAGGTTCTTGCCGCCGGCCGTGATCATGATGTCCTTGAGCCGGTCGACGATGCGCAGTTGGCCGTCTTCTTGCCGCACCACGTCGCCCGTGTACAGCCAGCCGTCGCGTATGGAAGCGGCGGTGGCCTCAGGGTTCTTGTAGTAGCCCTCGAACACCATGTCGCCGCGCACCAGCAGCTCACCCGCTTCGCCGATGCGGTGTTCGGTGCCCAGCGTGGGCACGCCGACGGTGCCGACTTTCACGGCATCGCGGCGATGGCCGGCGATCATGCCGGTCGATTCGGTGAGCCCGTACACCTCCACCAGCGGCACGCCCAGCGTGCGAAAGAAGCGCACCACGTCGGGCGGAATCGGCGCCGCGCCGGTGAGCGCAATGCGCGCGCGCCGCAGGCCCATGAAGTTCTGCAGCGCGCGCAGCACCGTCCAGTAGTGCAGTGCGAAGCGGCCGCGCTCGGCCACGGTCCATGTGTTGCGCGGCTTTTCGGCCAGCGGCGCGCAAGCGGCAATCGCACGGTTGAACAGCGCACGCTGCATCCGGCCGGCCTCCTGCATCTTGATGCTGATGCCGGCGTGCAGCTTTTCCCAGATGCGCGGCACGCCCAGGAACATGGTGGGAGCGACTTCGCGCAGGTCTTCCTGCACGGTGCGGATCGATTCGCCGAAGTTCACCTGCGAGCCCAGGTACAGCGGCACAAAGGCCGTGAGCATCTGCTCGGCCACGTGGCACAGCGGCAGGTACGACAGGTGCGTGGTGTCGCCGTCCAGCGCCAGCCGCTCGACGATGCCGGGCACCACGCCCCGGATGTTGCGGTACGAGATCATCGCGCCCTTGGGCTTGCCGGTGGAGCCCGAGGTGTAGATCATCAAGCCGATGTCGGCCAGCGTCTGGCGCTCGAGCGCGGCGTCGACGAGTGCGGTGCCGTCGCGCGCCTCGGCCTCGGCGCCGGCCTGCTCGACTTCCGCGAAGGTCGAGACAAGCGCGCGCACCTCGGGCGGGTAGCTCGCCAGGCCCTTGGTCTCGATCACCACGATCCTGCGCAGGCGCGGCAACTGGTCGATGGCGTGCAGCACCTTGTCGGTCTGCTCCTGGTCCTCGCAGACGATCACTTCGATGTCCGCATGCGCGACCACGTAGGCCACCTCGTTGCTCGGGCTGGTCGGGTACACGCCGACGGTGACGGCACCGGTCAGCCCCGCGCCCATCTGCGCGATGAGCCATTCGACCCGGTTCTCCGAGATCACGCCAAGGTGGCCGCCCGGCGCAAGGCCCATCGCATGCAGCCCAAGGCCGAAGTGCGTGGCGCGCCGCAGGTAGCCGCGCCAGTCCAGCGGATGCCAGATGCCGAAGTCCTTCTGCCGGATTGCGATGCGGTGGGGCCGCAAGCGCGCCTGCTCGCGCAGCATCTGCGGCAAGGTGAGCGAGGGAAGCGCAGCATCGGTCATGAGAGCCAGCGCTTGCGGCGCTTGTAGTGCTTGAGCGCGCGGAAGCTGCGCGACTCGCCGCTGCCGCCCACGCCCAGGTAGAACTCGCGCACATCGGGGTCGGCAGCCAGACGCTCGGCGCTGCCGTCGATCACCACCTTGCCGCTTTCCATGATGTAGCCCGTGTGCGCAATGGCCAGCGCCACGCTCGCGTTCTGCTCGACCAGCAGCATCGAGGTGCCGCGCTCCGCATTGATGCGCGCGATGATCGTGAAGATGTCCTCCACCAGCTTGGGCGAAAGGCCGAGCGAGGGTTCGTCGAGCAGCATGAGCTTCGGTTGCGCGACGAGCGCGCGGCCGATGGCCAGCATCTGCTGCTCGCCGCCGGAAAGGTAGCCTGCCAGGCCCTTGCGGCGTTCGTGCAAGCGAGGGAAATAGGCGTACACGTCGTCGAAGTTGCGTGGGGTTGCGGTGCCTGTGCGGCCCGTCAGTGCATAGGTGGCGGCCACGAGGTTTTCCTCGATGGTGAGGTCCTCGAAGACGCGGCGGCCTTCCATCACATGGCTGAGCCCCCGCCGCACGAGTTGCTGCGGCGCCAGCTGTGCGGTGGGTGCACCGTCGAACACGATGCGGCCCGCTTCCACCTCGCCGTCCTCCAGCGCCAGCAGCCCAGACACCGCTTTCAGCGTGGTCGATTTTCCTGCGCCGTTGCTGCCCAGCAGTGCCACGATCTGTCCGCGCGGCACGGCGAGCGACAGTCCGCGCAGCACCTGCACGACCTTGTTATAGACCACCTCGATGTTGTTGACCTCCAAGACAAGGTCAGCCCTTTCGAAGGCGGGCGCAGCCGCGGACAGGTTCATGGTTCAGTTCAGCGAGATCCAGTCCGAGGCCGCCACCATCTTCTGCGCCTTCATGTCGGCCTTGTAGACGCGGCCCACCGGAATCGAGTTGCCCTTGATGGTGATTGGCGTGCCGATGATCCCTCCGGTGTCGAAGTCCTTGATGGTGTTGAGCGAGGCCTTCAGGTTCTTGCCGTCCAGCGGCTTGCCCGCATCCAGGGTGCGCTTGGCCGCCTCGGTGAACAGCATGGCCGTGAGAAAGCCCTGCGTGTAGGCCGTGCTCTGGTACTCGGGGCGCAGCGCACGGATCTTGTCGAGCATCGGCGCCTTGGCCGAGGTGTCGTAGTAGTAGCGGTAGGGCATCACGCCCATGAAGCCGTCGGCGCCTTCGCCCATCTTCATGACCGTCGAGCTGTCCATCGTCCAGAAAGTGCCCATCCATTTGCTGGTCATGCCCATCTGCTTGCCCTGCTGGATGAACTCGGGAATCGGCGCGAGGATGTAGCCGTGGAAGATGGTGTAGTCAGGCGCAGCCCGGCGCAGCTTGATGACTTCGGTCGACACGTCGACGCTGCCCGGCGGTGTCATGAGCTTGACCGGCACGGTGAGGCCCAGCTTCTTGGCGGCCGCCTCGCTCGCCTCGATCGGGTCGCGGCCAAACTCGGAGTCGGAGTACACGAAGGCCACCTTGGCACCCGGCTTCTCCTTGGCGATGTGGCGCAGCAGGATGCCGAACTGTTCGGTGTAGTCGGGCCCGACCAGGAACTGGTTGGGGTACTTGGCGGAGTCGTTCAACTCGGTTGCAAACGATGCGCCGGCCATCAGGATCTGGCCGTTGCGGTCGAGCTCGGGGTTGATGGTCTTGGAGAAGCCGGTCGAGTCGCCGTAATACAGGTTGACCTTGTTCTGGCTGGTGATCTTCTTGAAGGCCGCCACCGATACGTCGACCTTGTAGCCCGTGTCTTCGGGCACGTAGCGCAGCTTGCGGCCCTTGATGCCACCCGCGTCGTTGACTATCTTCACGTAGTCGGCAATGCCGGCATTGATGCCGACGCCCGCGAAGGCGAACACGCCGGTCATCGGAATCGAGCCGCCGATGACGATGTCTTCGTTACCCTGCGCGCTGGCAGCAAATGGAACGGCGGCTGCGAGGCCGGCGGCAATCAGCAATGCGCGGCGGTGCTGGAAAAGCTTCGGTGTCTTGGGCATGCGTGTCTCCTGTGGTCTAGTTACGGAAGGGCCATAGATGAAAGAAGCGGCGGATGCGCCGCCACACTTCTGCGAGCCCATGCGGCTCGAACACCAGAAATCCGACGATGAGCAACCCGAACACGACGGTGCGCACGGGTGAGAGAAACACGGTCATCTCGACACCGCCCGGCAGCAGGTCGACCACCAGCTTGAGCAGCTCGGGCACCATGGTCATGAACACCGCGCCGAAGATCCCGCCAAGGATCGTGCCCATGCCGCCGACGATGATGGCGGCCAGGAAGAAGATCGACATCAGGAGCGGAAAGCTCTCGGGCGTGACCACGCGGAAGAAGTAGGCCCACAGCCCGCCCGCCACGCCGGCATAGAACGACGAGAGCCCGAACGACAGCAGCTTGTAGCGCAGCAGTGGAATGCCGAGCACCTCGGCCGAGATGTCGCGGTCGCGGATGGCGATGAAGGCGCGGCCCACGCGCGTGCGAAACAGATTGGCTGCGCCCAGCACCATGAGCACCATCACGGGCACGATCACCCAGTAGAGGCGGAACGACGTGTCCAGCGGCAGCCCGAAGAACTGCGCCGGCGGCAGCGAGAGGCCCGAGGTTCGGCCCGTGAGCTTGAGGTTGGCGAACAAAAAGTGCGCAATGAATGACGCGGCAATGGTTGCGATGGCCAGGTACAGGCCCTTCACCCGCAGCGAGGGAAGGCCCACGACCAGCCCGCCGAGCATGGCGACGATGCCGCCTGCGACGATGTTCAGCACGAAGGGCGTGCCCAGCCGGGTCTGCATGATGGCGACGGTGTAGGCGCCCAGGCCCATGAACGCCGCCTGGCCCAGGCTCACCAGCCCGGTGTAGCCGGTGAGGATGTTGAGGCCCGTGGCGCTGGCCACGTTGATTGCGACAAGGCAGGCGAGATAGAGCCAGTAGTCGCTGGCCATGAACGGGAACAGCACCAGCAGGGCTGCGCCGATTGCCAGCCATGCCTTCTGGGTGCGCGAGTCGAACAGCGCCGCGTCGGCTGTGTAGCTTTGCTTGAGGGTGCCTATGCGCATCGGTTTCCCCTCTGCTTGCGGGTTTTGCGCTGCTGTTCGGGGCGCGTGTAAAGGCCACCGGGTACTCCCCTCCGCGAATGTCCCCCGGCTTCGCCTCCTCCTTTATTTCGCTGCGGGGAGCACCCG